>JARRLI010000078.1:0-5874 GCA_037387145.1 Robiginitalea sp.
GACAACACGTAAAGGCCATCCCAGTTGCGGATGGCTTTTTTATAAAAGGGTATGGAGTTACGTTTTTCATTTGTGGTACCGGTATATAACCGCCCTGAGGAAACACGCGAATTGCTCGAAAGTCTGGCAGTACAGACCTTTCAAAAGCCTTTTGAAGTCGTGATCGTGGAGGATGGTTCCCAGGTTTCTTCCAGGCCCATAGTGGAATCATACCAGGACCGGATCGATATAGCCTACTATACGAAGCAAAATACGGGTCCCGGGGATTCCAGGAATTACGGCATGCAAAATGCATCTGGTAATTATTACATCCTGGTCGATTCAGATTGCATCCTTCCGGCGGAATATTTGGAACGTGTGGCTGGGTCCCTGCAGACAAACTATGTCGATTGCTTTGGCGGACCCGACGACGCCCACCCTTCATTTAACGCCATGCAGCAGGCCATTAGCTATGTGATGACTTCTGTGATTACCACGGGAGGGATTCGGGGTAATGATAGGATGTCTGAAGATTTCCAACCCCGTAGCTTCAATATGGGGATTTCGAAGGAAGCTTTTCTGGAGAGCAAGGGATTCGGCAATATTCACCCGGGGGAAGATCCTGACCTGAGCCTTAGGTTAAAAAAGCTGGGTTTCAAACTTGGTTTCATCCCAGGGGCAAGGGTCTATCACAAAAGACGCATAAACTTCCGGTCTTTTTTCAGGCAGGTCCATAAGTTTGGCCTGGCCCGGCCGATTCTAAACCGGTGGCATCCCGGATCTTCCCGTTTAACCTACTGGTTTCCATCCCTGTTTTTGTTCTTTTTAATTTTCGCCACAATCCTGCCCTTTCTTTGGAAGAACCCCATGGCATGGACCTGCATCATGCTGCTGGGCTTTTATCTTTTTTTAGTTTTGGCAGGTGCCGGGATTAAAACAGGAAGTATCCGTGCTGCACTTATAGCCCCGGTTGCATTGTTGGTTCAGTTCGGGGGATACGGTTTGGGTTTTCTTAAATCCAGCATCTTGCTTACCTTTAGCAGGAAGAAACCGGAAGATTTATTTCCCCGGATGTTTTTCAACCCCTAAGCCTTGATCAAAAAACTTCAGACCGGGATAAATCAAAGAAAGGTACGGGTCTTCCTTATCTTTCTCATATGCTCTTTGGCGGCCTGGCTGGTAAGCAGGCTTTCCCAGACCTATACCCATACCGTTGATTTTAAGCTGGAATATTCAAACGCACCAGAGGGCCTGATCATGATGGAAGAACCACCGGAGCAGATCGGAGTCCGCCTGCGAGCCAACGGATTTCAATTGCTGGGTTACCAGCTTAGTCCTAAGAAAGTAAGAATAAATCTGGACGATGCTGAGGTGAATAACAGGGGATATTACATTAGCCCCCAGTCATACAGAGATCAGATAGAAGGTCAACTCCGACAGGGTATCGGTTTATTGCAAATTCCTGCGGATACGATCTTCATGAATTTTCAGCAATTACAAAATAAGACGGTTCCTGTAAAGGTGCCCGCCTCCCTGGATTTTGCCCAAAACTATATGTTGGACGGGCCTTTGGTAGTGGAACCGGGGCAGATACACCTGCTGGGGCCTCCTGCTGAAATCGATACTATAACAGAGGTCCATACTGAACCCCTTAATATTTCGGATATCAAGGAGGATTTTCAGTTGGAATTAACCTTGTGGGAATCAGTTGTCCTGGAACATACGCAGTTTTCGCAGGATCGCATCCGGGTATCTGGTACCGTATTCCGGTTTTCAGAAACCGTCGTGGAGGTCCCGGTAGAGGTGATCAACCTTCCCGAGGGAATTGAGATACAGACTTTTCCAGGCGTTGTCGGGGTTCTCTGTAAAGGGCGCATTACCGGCCTAAAAGAATTACGGGCCGGGAAATTCCGACTCGTCGCTGATTACAGTGCTCCCGAATCCGAAACAGGCAGGCTGATGCTCGAATTGATCGAGAAACCCACAGGGGTATATGAGACCCAGCTGCTGGAAGCTTCCGTTGAATTTATAATTAAGAGAGATTGATGCGCGTGGGGCTTACGGGCGGAATCGGGAGCGGTAAAAGCACGGTGGCCCGATATTTCATGGACCTGGGAGTGCCAGTATATAATTCCGATCGGCGCGCCAGGGAACTTATGGAACACGACAAAGATCTAAAACGGGGTATTGAGGAGCTTCTTGGAAAAGGGGCTTACAGTGAAGGCGGATTAAACCGTCCTTATATCGCAACCCGCGTATTTCGTGAAGAGTCACTGCTCAAGAAGCTTAATAAGTTGGTACATCCAGCCGTACGGGTAGATTTTAACCAGTGGGCTGATCGGCAGGAGACACCCTACGTTCTTCAGGAAGCTGCGATTTTAATTGAAAATGGGGCCTATAAGGACCTGGATCGGACAATTCTGGTCACGGCTCCTGAAAAGGAACGAATTGACAGGGTGATGAAACGGGATTCTGTATCTGAGGAAGCCGTTCGCCTCCGAATGCAGAACCAGTGGGGGGACATGGATAAAATACCCATGGCGGATTATGTGCTGGAGAATACAGACCTTCAAGCTACGGTGCTTGAAGTTGGGCAGATTCACAGGGAATTACTTCAAATAGCCGGAATTTAAAGCCCCCTCAGTGTTAAGGTTAGGTTAAAGCACCCGCCCCCTAAATGTTAAATTTTTACTTTTACTTTTAACGATGAATAGGAGGTTGTTTGTACTGCTGGTCGTTCTTATGAGCCTTTCGCTTGTGGGGATCATTGCAGTCCAGCTTTACTGGATCAAAAGTTCGATAGAGGACAGGGAGGACCAGTTCTCCAGCACGGTGACCGAATTGCTCAGCAGGGTCGCAGATAAAATCGAGGAGCGGGAAATGAAGGATTATTCCGAGCGTTTCCTCAACCTTAAGGATAGTTTAGGAGAATTGAAAAGTACCCACCTGAACAATATCTTCTTCATCGACCGTGATCTGAACTCCAATGAGATCCTGTTCTATTCACATGGGATTCTTGAAGAAGATTACGATATAGCAAGTACGTTCTTTGACAATAACAATCCTTCTGATACTGCCACAATCAAGAATTATACAAGCAGCAGGACCAAGACAATTTTCAAAGAAGAATACGGTCTGGACGGCAAGGCTTACAAACTGAGTCCCATTGAAAAATGGGAAAAGGTCGGTGGTATTTCTGCCATGGAAAAGGCTATGTTCGATGATGTTTACAGGGTATATGCCAACCGTGTCCCCATTCACGAACGGGTCAGCAGGGGGGAAATCGAGTTGCTCCTGAATCAGGAACTCGAGAACAGAAACCTGGACATCCAATACGAATATGGGGTTTACAGCAGAGGACTGCCCACCAAGATTAAATCCAGGAAATTCCGCTTTGACAAGCAGAGCTTTTACAGGGCTCCCCTTTTTCGGGATAGTGAAGGCAAAACGGATTTTGCACTGTTAATCTCCTTTCCAACCAAAAAGAAATTTTTGCTTCAGTCAGTACTTGGAATGGCTGTGCTCTCACTTCTTTTTACCCTGATCATTATGATTGCCTACGCCAGCGCTATTTATCAATTGATCAAGCAGAAGCAGATTTCAGAGATAAAGACTGATTTTATAAATAATATGACCCATGAATTCAAAACCCCGATCGCAACAATAAATCTTGCGGTGGAGGCTATTAAAAACCCGAAGATCATTGGGGATAAAGAAAAAGTTGGCAGGTATCTGGGTATGATCCGGGATGAGAATAAGCGAATGCACGCCCAGGTTGAGAATGTGCTCAGGATTTCTAAACTGGAGAAAAACCAGCTGGATATTAGTAAGGAACGCGCTAACGCACACGACTTAATCAACAAGGCCATTGCACACGTCGCCCTTATCGTGCAGGATCGTGGAGGATACATAAAGACACATCTGGATGCTGAGCGGTCGGATATCCTGGCCAATCATACCCATTTTGGGAATGTAATGGTTAATATACTGGACAATGCGGTAAAGTACTCCCCGGAAGCTCCCCGGATCGATGTGTCTACGGAGGTTGCTAAAAACTTCCTGATTATACGGATTCAGGACCAGGGTGCAGGGATGTCCAAGGCGGTACTGAAACGAATATTCGAAAAGTTTTACCGGGAACACACCGGCGATATTCATAATGTCAAGGGACATGGGCTGGGATTGGCTTATGTCAAAAAAATCGTAGAGGACCACCAGGGAGAGGTCTATGCGGAAAGCGAGAAAGGAAAAGGAAGTACTTTCTATATTAAACTCCCTTTAATTTAAGATGTATGGAAGCAGTAAATAAGAAAATACTACTTGTCGAGGACGATCCGAACTTCGGAATCGTATTGAAAGACTATCTGTCCATGAATGACTTCGATGTAACTCTGGCCAAAAATGGGATGGAGGGTTTTGAAAAATTCAAGAAGGATACGTATGACGTCTGCATCCTCGATGTAATGATGCCTTATAAAGACGGGTTTACGCTCGCCAAGGAAATTCGCGAGAAGAACGAGAGTGTACCCATCATCTTCCTCACTGCCAAGACGATGAAAGAGGATGTGCTCAAAGGATACAAGGCAGGAGCGGACGATTATCTGAATAAGCCATTTGATTCGGAAGTATTACTCGCAAAGCTTCAAGCGATACTTCAAAGAAAGCAATCCAATAGTCTGGCAGACAGCAAACAATTTGAATTTAAAATTGGAAATTTCCACCTCAATTCTAAGCTGCGTTTTCTCAAATATAAGGATGAGGAACCCAACAAGCTCTCGCCCAAAGAGAACGAGTTGCTACGGCTCCTTGCGCTGCATGAGAACGACCTTATGCCAAGGGAACTTGCATTGACAAAGATCTGGAGGGACGACAACTATTTTACTTCCCGCAGCATGGACGTATACATCGCCAAATTGCGCAAATATTTGAAACGGGACGACAGTGTTGAAATCCTCAATATCCATGGAGAGGGGTTCCGTTTGGTCGTAAAGGAGGATTCGGAAAAATCGGGATCCAATTAACATCCCCGTGGAGAATTATCCAGCGGCTTTGCCCATAGCTTCCCGGATTTTAAGGAGTGCCTGTTCAATGCCGGTATCTTCTGAGATCTTCAAGGCGTAGGGGGGAGGCTCCAGTGCCTGGAACTGGGACTTTAGAAGGGAAGAAGGCATGTAATGACCAGTCCTGTTAGCCAAACGCTCCAGAATACCCTCATAGCTGCCTTCGAGATAAATCCATACTACATTATTCAGGCCCGTTTGCAGGATTTTGCGATAGGACTCCTTCAGTGCAGAGCAGGCGATAACTGCTCCTGCGCCCTGATGTTCCCTGGCCAGTGCGTTCAATCGTTTCAACCATCCGCTGCGATCCGAATCATCCAGAGGTACTCCGGCTGACATTTTTTTGATGTTTTCTATGGGATGGTAATCATCACCATCGTAAAAAGGCAGTTTTGTTTCGGCAGAAAGTGCTTCTCCAAGAGTGGTTTTTCCGCTACCGGACACTCCCATAACAAAGTATATCCTATCAGTTACTTTCATCGGTAATATTTTCCAATTTACCATCTATATACCTTATGGCTACTTCGGTTTCAGCGTTATAGGGGATCCAGTGTATTGATGTATCCTTTCTGAACCAGGTGCCCTGCCTTTTGGCAAACCGGCGTGTATTTTTCTTTATTTGCTCCACAGCACTTTTCAAATCTTCCCGCCCATCCATATATGCGAATAATTCCTGATAGCCCACAGTTTGCAGGGCGCTTAAATTGCGCTGTGGATAGAGGGCTTCAGCCTCCTCCAATAAACCAAGTTCCATCATCTGGTCCACGCGCTGATCGATACGTTCATATACTACTTCCCTGGGAGCTGTGATCCCGAGGGGGATATGCCTATATTC
>JARRLI010000079.1:0-5726 GCA_037387145.1 Robiginitalea sp.
GTTACCCACTTTCACGGTTCTACCCCGGACTCCGATATTGCAGAAGATGAGGCCTTTCCCATGGAAGGGTTGCGCAGGAAAAATGAAGAACTCGAAGCGAAAATAAAAGAACGCACCAGGGAACTTGAGATCGAAACTGCACTGGAACGGGTTCGTAACAGGGCTATATCCATGCGTTCTACTGAGGAGTTGGGAGATCTTGTAATAACCGTGTTCCAGGAATTAAGAGCATTGGACATGGTGCTTACACGATGCCTGTTGTGGATTTTCGATCCGGAGGACCAGTCGGCCAAGGCCTGGATGACCAATTCCGAAGACCCGGATCTGGCGGATAGCTACTTTGTGCCAAATCACGATCACCCGGCGTATAAAAATTACCTGAAAGCGTGGAAATCCCGTCAATCCAAATGGGAATATATCCTGAAAGGGAAAAACAAGGCAAGATGGGATGAAATCTTAGTTTACGACTATTTTGGGAGCCTTCCGGAGGAGATCAAGAAGGCAATGAGCGAACCCGATAAAGTCATATTGTCTGGTTCCTTCAACAAATATGGGCTTATTCAAACGGCCAGCATGGCCTCCCTGAAAAAGGAAAACCAGGAGATTCTCTTCCGTTTCAGCCAGGTCTTTGAGCAATCCTATACCCGTTTCCTGGACTTGAAAAAAGCTGAGGAGCAGGCCCGGGAAGCCCAGGTCGAAACTGCACTGGAAAGGGTTAGAAGCCGCACCATGGGTATGCAGAACAGCGATGAACTTAGGGAAGTTGTACTGGTCATCAATGAGCAGTTACAAAAGTTACAATTCGGATCAGTTGCCTGTAATATTATTATTCTGAACAAAGATACCGGTGATGCCAATTATTGGGTTTCAGGCTTTACCAAAGATATTTATCCTGTAAGCTATCATGTCCCCTATCTGGATCATCCCTATTATGAAGCGCTGCTACAGCCATGGAAAAAGGGAGAACCCTATGTGGTTTATAACTACGTCGGAGAGGAAAAAAAGAATTTTGACAAAATCTTCTTTTCCAAAACAGGGTTTAAAAATGTGCCCAGGGAAGCAATGAAAGAAATGAAAGGTTTACCCAGCGTAACTCTCTCCACGGCATACTTTGCCAATGGGGCCATACAGGTGCTGGGGCCGGAAGCCCTTTCTGATGAAAAGGCACTCATTCTCCAGCGATTTGCCCTGGTATTTGAGCAGACCTATACGCGCTTCCTCGACCTGAAAAAAGCGGAGGCACAGGCGCGGGAAGCCCAGATAGAAAACGCCCTGGAAAAAGTCAGGTCCCGAACCATGGCCATGCAACAAAGTGATGAATTGCCAGAAGCGGCCAATGTGCTGTTCCTGGAAGTACAAGCCCTGGGCATCCCGGCCTGGAGCTGTGGCTACAATATTCTGGCTGAGGACCAAAGATCTGCCACCTGTTGGATGAGCAGCGAAGGCTCCCTGCAAAAACCTTTTAACCTACGCCTTTGGGGGGAGGCCTCTTTCGAGGAAATGGGAGCATTCATCCGCAGTGACAAAACACTATTGGTGCAGGAACTCGACGCAAAGGCCCTTGAGGAACACTATGCATTCATGCTCTCCTTTCCAGATCTGCAACCGATCTTTGAGGACCTTAAAAAAGAAGGTTTAGAGCTTCCCACCTATCAGATCAATCATCTGTGCAAGTTTAACCATGGCTTCCTACTGTTTATAACCTATGAGCCGGTACCGGAGGCCTATGACATCTTCAAACGTTTTACCGCGGTCTTTGACCAGACCTACACCCGTTTCCTGGATCTGAAAAACATGGAAGCCCAGGCCCGGGAATCCAAAATCGAAACCGCCCTGGAACGCGTCCGGGCAAGGGCCCTGGCCATGCAGGAACCTGAGGAACTGAAGGAAGTGGCGCAGGTACTACGCCTGGAAATGGGCTTGCTCGGAGTGGAGGAACTGGAGACTTCCAGCATCTACATCCACGATAGGGATGCAAACACTACCGAATGCTGGTATGCCATCAAAGACATACGCGAGAAAGGAAAAATAATGGTTACCGACCATTTTATGCTGGATTTGAAGGACACACGGGTGGGCCGTGAAATGCTGAATTTTTATGACTCCGGGGAGGATCAGGTATCCATAGTTATGAAAGGGGACGCCAGGAAAGAATGGATTTCCTACTGTGAGGCGCGCTCCAAAGCGCTGCAGGGATATTACGGGGAGGTGATCCCGGAGCGGACCTATCATCTTTACAAATTTTCGCATGGGGCTATTGGCGTAGCCACTCCGGCAGCATTATCTGAGGAAAGCTGGAGCCTGCTCAAACGAGCTGCATCGGTTTTTTCATTGGCTTACTCCCGTTTCAGGGACCTCACCCAGGCACGCCTGGACCTTAAGAAGCTTAAGGAGGAAATAAAACGGGCCGAAGACGCCCTGAAGGAACTGCAGCTGACCCAGCAACAACTGGTCCACGCTGAAAAAATGGCCTCCCTGGGGGAACTGACCGCCGGCATCGCCCACGAGATCCAAAACCCGCTGAATTTTGTCAATAACTTCTCCGATGTAAGCCGGGAACTCCTGGAAGAATTGCTGGAAGAAATGGAAAAGGGGGAGACCGAGGAAGTCGATGCCATCGCAAAGGATGTCATCCAGAACCTGGAAAAGATCGTCCATCACGGCAAACGGGCCGATAGCATTGTAAAAGGGATGCTGCAGCACAGCCGCAGCGGGGATGGAAAAAAAGAACCTACAGACCTCAACGCCCTGACGGACGAATACTTCCGGCTGGCCTACCACGGCCTGCGGGCCAAGGACAAGTCCTTTAACGCTACCATGGATACTGAATTCGATGATTCCATTAGCGAGGTGGACGTGGTTCCCCAGGACATTGGAAGGGTGCTTCTTAATCTCATTACCAATGCTTTCCACGCGGTAAGTGAACGGAAGGAAAAAGAATCAGAAGGCTATGAACCCACCGTATGGGTAAAAACCCGAAAAACGACTAATGGCGTCGAAATTTCGGTCCGGGACAACGGGGGCGGCATCCCTGCAGAAATTAGGGATAAGATCTTCCAGCCCTTCTTTACCACCAAGCCCACAGGGGAGGGTACCGGACTTGGCCTTTCCATGAGCTATGATATCGTGACCAAGGGGCATGGGGGGGAATTTAAGGTCGAAACGACAGAGGGGGAAGGCAGTATGTTTACCATCCTTCTTAAAAACTGAACAAATACGCATAGAATTATGACCAAAAACTACATCCAAAGACCGCTTCTGATAATATTTTCGGCCCTTTTATTCACCGCTATTCCCTCCTGCAATCGAAAAAGCAAATCAGTCCCATTTCCCACGAATGAAACAGAATTTTCCAGTCCAGTCAGTCAGTCACTGCAATTCAGTGAACCTCAAAAAATTGAATGGCTCGTCAATGATTCTACAACTTTTAGTCCGGCCCTCACAAAAAAAGTGGACCTGTCAAAGCTTCCTTCCAAACCTTTTTATCCCGATGATTTTATTCCGCTTAAAACACCAATTGAAGAAATTAGCTTCGATTTCGAACAGCTCCCGGATACCCTGATCGATTTTAAAGGCCTCCCTTCGAAGCCCATCGAATTTCAAACTTCGATTATCGATCCTCCAGTGCGTGTAGAAGCAGGTTTGCCGAAAATAATAAAGAATGCAGCCGTCGGTATTTTCGAATTTGGGGAAGACCAGGGATTGCCCGGATACTTTGTGAGTGCCATGATGGAGGACCGTCAGGGCATGTTATGGATCGCGACCGATAAGGGGCTATGCCGGTTCAATGGAGAACACTTCGAAATATACAATTTCATCGACTCGATATTTACAGGTGCCCTGGCAACGGTATTGAACATGGTCGAGGATGAAAAAGGTAGAATTTGGGTTTACACCAGGGAAAATGGAATCTATGTGCTCGATCTGAAGGCGGGCGTGGTCAGCAATGTTGTTTTTTCAAATCGAGCCTTCAGTTTCAATACCGATGGTTCTATGATCATTGATAACAGAGGTCTTATATGGCTTGGCACCAACCAGGATGGACTTTATATTATAGACCCAACAGAGGAAAGCTTCCGGCATATAGCCCAACTGAGGTCCCAGGATCAGGGCAGTACAACAAAACTGGTGCAGGATGCATCCGGGAATATTTGGGTAGGCTCGGCTTCAGGGCTCGCCATCCTTGATTTTGATAAAGGAAAGACCCGCTTTTTAAATGATCGACAAGGGATTTCGGTGGCCGCTGCAACCGGCCTGTTCATTGACAGTGAAAACCAGATCTGGGTCGGTACGGAGGAAAATGGGATTTCCATTATTAGCCAAGGTCGGGGAAGGATCCAACTCTTGGGATCCGCACAGGGCATCACACAAAGTATCCATCATTTTACCGAAGGAAATGACCATAAAATTTGGATGTCCTCAAATGGGGGAGCCTTTATATATGATCCGGACAATACATCGTTTCAAAAACTGGATGCAGGTAAAGGATTAAGTGATGACCAATTGAACATCACGTTTTTGGATCGTCATGGCCAACTCTGGATCGCTACCGGTACGGCCCTGAACCTGATGGACACCGACGGGTTGATGCCCAACTTCCTCACAGCCGCCGATGGGCTAAGCGGGCCGGATGTATGGAGCCTTTTTGAAGATCAACATTCAGATTTATGGATAGGTTCAAGACAGGGTCTCGATATCTATGATCCGTTGACGAACCGTATCAAAAAAGTCGATGGCGAACTTCAATTGGCCAAAGGCCGTCAGATTTCCTATAAAATCCAGCAAATGCCTGACGGAGACATTCTGATCGTTGCCCCAGGACTTGGTTTAGGGGTTTTTAATCCCGCACGGCAGAGCATTACCATGATTACCACGGCTCAAGGGCTAAACAATCCTTTTCCTGCTTCGAGCTTGGTCGATCGGGCAGGCCATATCTGGACCGGTGCCTTTAGAAATGGTGGGGTTGAATATATCGATCTTGAAAACAATAGCTTTAAGGTACTAACCAATGAAAATGGATTGGTAGGTAACATTGTCTGGGAGCTATGGGAAGATGATCTGGGGCAGATTTGGGTGGCAACCGACCTGGGAATCAATATCATCAATATTGCCAATAATACCATCTCCCAATTATTGGAGGTAGGAAAAATTCGAAATGCCGGGTCCTTTTTAAAGGATTCGCAAGGACGCATGTGGATCGGGACACGGTCCGGTATCCTGATCGCCGATCAGGAAAAAGGTATCCTGACCACTATTTCTTCTGAAAATGGGCTGATTAACCCCGCAGTATATAC
The DNA here is from genome assembly GCA_037387145.1 of Robiginitalea sp. Taxonomy (GTDB): domain Bacteria; phylum Bacteroidota; class Bacteroidia; order Flavobacteriales; family Flavobacteriaceae; genus Robiginitalea. The sequence goes on from JARRLI010000079.1 coordinate 5,295, forward strand.
CCTCTATGAAAACAAGGGGGAAATATTTGCCGGAACAGGGGACGGGCTCACTCTTTTTACGCCGAAAAGAACTGGTCATCCCACAAATGAATTTGACTATGCCGTAAAATCATTTGGAAAGGCACAAGGGTTGATCTATACAGATTTTAATGCGGGTTCTGCCATTGCTTACAAAGACAAACTATGGTGGGGCATTGAAGGCCAGGCCCTAACCATTACAGACTTGCCAAAGCACAATAGTACGGCCGCCGTGACCTATATCTCGGGAGTCACCATATCCGACCGCCTTCACAGTTTTTACAACAATAACGCCATAATCAAAAAGTATCCCGAATTGGATACCTTATATAGTTCCCAAAAAGATACCTTTTATCTTTCCGGAAAACTTCCCGAGGAAACCGGTTGGTTAAAAGAAAATAAGATTCAATGGGA
>JARRLI010000080.1:0-5712 GCA_037387145.1 Robiginitalea sp.
TCAGGGCTTAAGGAAGTTTACGGGGCGGCCTACAAGAAAATGGGAGCTGCGCAGCTGGGTATACTCGAAAAAATCGCTGAACACCTGCAGGAGCTCAGAAAGCATACCGATGCAATGGTTGAGGCGCGAAAGCGGGCCAATACCCTTAAAGAATTACATAAAAAAGCCCATACTTATAGCGATGCTGTCCTGCCGTTTTTTGATCAGATCCGCTATCACAGCGATCGGATGGAAGGATTGGTGTCCGACCAGCACTGGCCACTTGCAAGATACCGTGAGCTGTTGTTTGTGAAGTAACTTTTGTATGCCAAATAGCTTTCAGTGTTTTTCATACGGATCCCCCGGATTCTCGTATTTTTGCATCAAACAAAATTAATCACATGGGGTCCAATGCATCCGGACGTTATCAAAAACGCGGCGTCTCCGCAACCAAGGAAGAGGTTCACAAAGCCATAAAGAACATTGATAAGGGGCTGTTCCCCAAGGCCTTTTGTAAGATCGTACCCGATTATCTTACCGAAGATCAGGACTATTGTCTGGTCATGCATGCAGACGGGGCCGGCACCAAATCATCCCTGGCCTACATGTACTGGAAGGAAACAGGGGACCTCTCCGTATGGAAGGGGATTGCTCAGGATGCACTGGTGATGAATCTGGATGACCTGCTCTGTGTGGGTGTTACCGATAATATCCTCCTGAGCTCTACCATCGGGCGCAATGCCAACAAAATACCGGGAGAAGTTATAGCCGCCATCATTCAGGGAACAGAGGAACTGATTTCCGACCTGGAAAAGTGGGGTGTCCGGATACATAGCACGGGAGGGGAGACAGCTGATGTGGGAGACCTGGTACGGACTATTATAGTGGACTCCACAGTTACTGCCCGCATCCGCAGGGACAAGGTCATCGATAATGCCCGTATTCGCGAAGGGGATGTAATCGTGGGACTGGCCTCCTATGGCAAGGCTACCTATGAAAGCACCTATAACGGAGGTATGGGCAGCAATGGCCTGACCTCCGCACGTCACGATGTTTTTAATAAAAGCCTGGCCTTAACCTACCCGGAGAGTTTCGACCCTGAAATTCCCGAAGCCCTTGTGTATTCAGGATCAGTTAAGTTGCAGGATGCAGTAAGCGGAACTCCGCTGGATGCAGGTAAGCTGGTACTGTCTCCTACGCGGACATATGCGCCTGTGATCAAGAAAATCCTGGATAAGCACGGCACGGAAGAAATCCATGGCATGGTCCACTGCAGTGGCGGAGCTCAGACGAAAATCCTGCATTTTGTAGAACAGCTACATGTGATAAAGGACCAGCTTCTCCCGGTTCCTCCCCTTTTTGAAATGATCCAGCGGGAATCCGGGACTTCCTGGAAGGAGATGTTCCAGGTATTTAACTGCGGACACCGGATGGAATTCTACGTACCCGAATCCCTGGCCCCCTCCCTTATTGAAATTTCGGAATCCTTTGCCATACCGGCACAAGTGATCGGAAGGGTAGCGGGGAGCACGACTAAAAAACTGACCATCTCCAGCCCCTACGGCACCTTTGAATATTAAACATACGAATACGATTTTGAATTCGTTCTTACTTGTAGGGCATACCTGAAACAAGTCATTATGGAGCGAAAAGCATTTTTGAGGTCACTCGGTGCAGGGGCAGCATTTGCCCTAACATTTCCCTGTTTGCAGGGATGCAGCTCGGATTCAGATTCCGGGAATGGGGAAGAGGTCCCCACAGGGGTGGACTTCACGATCGACCTGAGTGGTCCGGATGGGAATGATCTCCAGGAGAATGGGGATTTCATTATTCGCAACGATGTGGTAGTGGCCCGGAACCTGGAAGGAAATTTTGTGGCCGCCAGCCGGATTTGTAGCCACCAGCAGAATCCCGGGGTGAGTTTCATTCAGGAACAAGGGGGCATTTTTGAGTGCTATGTGCACGGATCCCAGTTTTCCCAGAACGGTACGCCGCTGAACTCCGTTACCCAGAATCCCCTTAAAGTATTCAGGACTTCCCTGGAGGGGGAACTGCTGCGCATTTACGAATAGCAAGAGCAAGATACCCGCTGCTTTACTTGCCGCTTTCCTGCTGATATTTCCTTTTCCCGGGTGCATTATCCATACCGCATACAGCGCTTATTCGCTGGAAATGCACCTAAAAAATCGTACCTTCGCGGGAAGCTCAAAAGTATATGCTGGATAAACTCAATATTGTTAAACAAAGGTTTGACGAGGTTTCTGATCTGATCATTCAGCCGGATAACATTGCCGACCAGAAGAAGTACATCCAACTCAACCGCGAGTACAAAGAACTTAAGGTTGTCATGGATAAGCGAAGCCGGTATATGGAGCTGCTGGACCGAATTGGGGAGGCTGAGGAATTGCTCAAAGATGGGAGTGACCCCGAGATGACCGAGATGGCAAAAATGCAGTTGGAAGAAGCCCGGCAGGAACTGCCGGAACTGGAGGAGGAAATTAAGATGTTGCTTATTCCCAAGGACCCTGAGGATGCCAAGGATGTGGTCATGGAGATCCGGGCTGGCACTGGCGGGGACGAAGCCAGCATTTTTGCCGGGGACCTTTACCGGATGTATACCAAGTATTGCGAATCCCGTGGTTGGAAGACACATCTGCTGGACTTCAGTGAAGGTACCAGCGGGGGGTACAAGGAAATTCAGTTTGAGGTTTCCGGAGAGGATGTTTACGGCACCCTTAAATTTGAAGCCGGGGTACACCGGGTGCAGCGGGTACCTCAGACTGAGACACAGGGCAGGGTACATACCAGTGCTGCTACCGTAATGGTGCTGCCCGAAGCTGAGGATTTTGAAGTACACATCGACCCGAAGGATGTTCGAATAGATTATTTCTGTTCTTCGGGGCCTGGCGGACAATCCGTCAACACTACCTATTCTGCGGTGCGCCTCACGCACGTCCCCACAGGTATCGTGGCCCAGTGCCAGGATGAAAAATCACAACATAAGAATAAAGACAAGGCCTTCAAAGTCTTGCGTTCCCGCCTTTATGACATGGAACTGGCCAAAAAGCAGGAAGAAGATGCGGCCAAACGGAATTCCCAGGTAAGCAGCGGGGACCGTTCAGCCAAGATACGCACCTATAATTATCCGCAGGGACGGGTAACAGATCACCGTATAGGCCTGACGCTCTACGATTTGCAGAATATCATCAACGGGGACGTTCAGAAAATAATTGATGAGCTCATGCTTGTGCATAACACGGAAAAACTAAAGGAAGCCTCCGAAATTTTTTAAGCAATTATGGATACAGCGCAGCTGGCAGGGCACATCCGCAAAAAAGAAAGTTTTCTGTGTATCGGCCTGGATACAGACCTGGATAAGATTCCTGACTTTCTGAAGGATACGGGGGACCCTATCTTCGCATTTAACAAGGCTATTATAGACGCGACGCATCATCTTTGCGTGGCATACAAGCCCAATACGGCTTTCTACGAAGCTTACGGGAGTGCTGGTTGGAATGCCCTTGAGCGTACGATATCCTATCTGAATGAACAGTACCCGGACCACTTTACCATTGCAGATGCGAAAAGGGGGGATATCGGAAACACTTCCGGACGCTATGCCAGGGCCTTTTTTGATGCGATGGATTTTGATGCAGTTACGGTAGCACCTTATATGGGTAAGGATTCTGTAGAACCGTTCCTGGCGTTTGAAGGGAAACATGTGATTTTGTTGGCCCTTACCTCCAACGAGGGGGCCTTTGATTTCCAGACCTTGCCCAGTCCGGAGGAAGCGCTGTACCTTCAAGTATTGCGAAAAACAAAATCGTATGAAAATGCCCATCGACTCATGTATGTGGTCGGGGCTACGAAGGCTTCATATCTTGCGGAAGTACGCGAAATAATTCCGGACCAGTTCTTGCTGATACCCGGAGTTGGGGCACAGGGCGGGAGCCTTGAGGAGGTTTGTGACTATGGGCTTACTGCTGAAGTAGGATTGCTGGTCAACTCATCCCGGGGGATCATATATGCCTCGAGCGGATCTGATTTTGCGGAAGCTGCAGCACGGAAGGCTGAAGAGCTGCAACAGCAAATGGCCAAGATTCTAAAAAACCAAGAGGTTTAAACAATTTCCTGCAGTAATTTCTGGATTTTCCTCGCCTTGTGTTCAAAAAACTCCTTCAGGGCGGAACCTGTCTGAGCGGCTTCAGCCGCCTTATTGTTGAAATGATGGAGTTGGCGTTCCAGTAAATTAAGACCCTGTTCCCCTTTATCTAAGGTGTGGGTGGTCCCTATTTTACAATGTTGCTTTTCCATGGTGCATTTGGGTTTATAACAAATTTACGCTGAAAACGGCAAATTGGATTATCCCGATATGGTGTATTTACCTAAAAATCAGGTTTTTTGTCTAAAAGTTAACCTTTAATTCACACGGCTAAAGTCAAAAAAGCCTTCGGCAGCCATAATTTCCCGCCTTCTATCCTGCTTCCATCCCCGGGTGTTTCCTCCTGATTTTGATCTTTTCACGTATCTTTAGTAAAAAGGGTAGTATGAAGCCAGTTCTCCTCGTTTTCTTACTGATGTTTTTCCCGTTGGTGCTCCTGGCCCAAGCAAAAGAGAGCTGCCCATGTTGCAGTGATAATCATCAGGCCTTTGATTTCTGGATAGGCAATTGGGAAGTTAAGCAGGCAGACGGTACACCTGCAGGTGTCAATCGGATTATCAAAGCACAGGGTGGGTGTGTGCTTCAGGAACACTGGGAAAGTGCCCGTCAGGGGTTCACAGGCACAAGTTTTACATATTACAATCAGCGTTCCACCCAATGGGAACAGCTTTGGGTGGATAATGGGGGGAATATCTTAAAATTGAAAGGGGAACGGCAGGGGGATCAGATGATACTTTCTTCCGAACCATTCACAGGGCCCGAAGGGCATGAACGCGTCAATCGAATTACCTGGACCTTGCTGGAAGACGGGACGGTACGTCAGTTATGGGAGGTAATGCAGGGGGCAACAGCAGTACAAGTTCTTTTTGACGGCTATTACCAGCGCGTTGCAGAATGAGCAGGAAGGAAAAAACCCCACCTGGTATCGGTGGGGTTGATAAACTAACTAACTCAAAAAAACTAACTCAAATATTGCGAAACAAAAAATCGGTAAATGCGGCTTGATATTGATGGTAGCTGATTAAGTCCGCATCAAACAATTGAATGACTCATTAAATATATAACGATGTTTTCCGACCGGTTAGTATGCCAGGTTCTGAAAACCAGCGGACCTTTCGTGAAAAAGCGACAAAAGGACACAGGTAATGGGTTCTGATCTGTCAATTATCCATTCGTCTGGGACTGGCGGGAATTATGAAATTTGAAACGCGAAGGGCAAAAACAGCTTCCTGCCTACAAAATCCCGAATAAGGATGGACTTTTTTTGCATTTTCGGTAAATTGCAATCCTTTTTAAGACCCCTGAACTTATGAAAGCCCAGCCCCCTTATAAACCCGCGCATAAAATCCGTATTGTGACTGCGGCTTCCCTTTTTGATGGTCACGATGCAGCGATTAATATCATGCGGCGGATCATTCAGACGACAGGGGTGGAAGTAATTCACCTTGGGCATGATCGCTCGGTGGCAGAGGTGGTGGATTGTGCGATTCAGGAAGATGCCAATGCTATTGCAATGACTTCCTACCAGGGCGGACACAACGAATATTTCAGGTATATGTACGATCTCTTGC
>JARRLI010000081.1:0-5653 GCA_037387145.1 Robiginitalea sp.
TCCGCAGATGTCCAGGGTTGCCGGTATGGAAAGGGTGTAATACCTGTCGGAAAGTTTCTCGACATATAACGCAGTTTGCTCCTGAATGGCTTGAATAAAACCTGACAGGCTGCCTGCCTGGTCCCAGCGAACCGTAATATCCGAAAGATCCCGGTCGGCATATGAAAATTTCACTTCAAATCGGGATTCCGCGATCCCGATCAGGGATACCAGATCGGCAGCTTCAGCCCGGGTTTCTGTCTGCTGGGACCAGCCCAGGGTACTGAGCCAAAAGCAAAGTAAAAAAACAAGATGGGGCTTATGGAACGTCCTGATCATATATAAGCACTTTATCCCCCTCCACTGAGTACTTAAGCTGCAGGGGCGTACTTATACTTTGTAACGCTAATTCCAGGTTTGTGTTGCTAAAGGAACCGGTATACAAAGTGGTTTTTTCCACATTTTTGGTTTCCACAGCCACCCCGTACTGCCGTTCCAGTTCTTCAAGCACAAAGGCGAGGGGCATACTTTGGAAACTGCTTTCCGCATCGGTCCAGGATGGTTTGGTCTTAGAAGTATCGAATGTTGCTGCTTCGGTGCCTACCATACGGAATCCGGTTCCGGCGGGAAGCTCGTGGGTAGCTCCCGGTGCGTCTACGCGCACGAGGCCTTCATAGCAGGTAACCACGAAGATAGCTCCCCGCTGCAATACGTTGAATTGGGTTCCCAGCACGGTAACTGTTCCGGCCTGGGTCTCCACCGTAAATACCTGCCCCTTGGCAACCTTAAAATAGGCTTCTCCGTTTAGTTTCAAGTGCCGCTCGGTATCCCAGTCCTGCTGGTTAAAGGAAATATCAGACCCCGCGTTCATCATTACTTCTGAGGCATCGGGAAGACTGACAACGGTCTGTTGGGCATAATCCGTATGAATACGATCTCCCATACCGTTCATATACAGAAAGGCAATCCCGAGGAATACCACAATGGCAGCTGCAATTCGCACTACCCAGCGGTAAGAAGACATTCGGACAACTTTACCCGATCCGGGCTTGGAAGTTTCCCGTACTTTCGCCAGGGCTTCTTCCACGTCGAAGTCCGCCCCTTCCAGACCAGAGGCGGTATTTACGATCTTCTGGTAGGTATTGAATTCAGGGGACTCCCTGAAAGACTTCAATTCCTCCTCGGAAAGCTCGTTGTTCAACCATTTTGCGAGGTAATTTTCTCTCATGTAACCTGCCTTTACGACACTATAACAACCTGTAGGCGAAATACCCTACCTGCCTGAACGTATTTCTGTGCTTTTTATCGAAAGGGGTCAGAACAGGCCCGAAATGTTCCCATCCCCGTCGATGCTGATCCGTTCTGAGGCCGGGCTGGAAGGCAACCCCGGCATCCTCAGGATATTCCCCGCAATCGGGATTATGAACCCGGCACCGGTTGCAATCTCGAATTCCCGGATGTTGATATCAAAATTCTCAGGCCTCCCGAGCTTTTTCTCGTCGTCGCTAAGGCTTTTTTGGGTTTTTGCCATGCAAATGGGGAGTTCTCCATACCCCAGATCTTCGAAACGATTCAGTTGCCTGTTGGCCTTGTTTGAAAGGATCACGTTCTTGGCCCCGTAGATTGTCTGGCAAATCTTTTCCATTTTCTCCCTGGGGCTGTCCTTGAGTTCATAGGTCGGGTTAAAGACCGTAGAACAAGAGTCTGCAGCCTCTACGACCTTTTGGGCCAGTGCTTCGCATCCCTTGCCCCCATCAGCCCAACCTTTGCTCACAGCTACCGGTACATCCAGGGACTCGAGATGGGCAATGAGCAATTGACGCTCTGCATCGGTATCCTTGTCAAAATTATTGATAGCGACCACCACCGGAATGCCAAAACTGCGAAGGCTGGACAGGTGTCTTTCCAGGTTGGGGAGCCCAGCCCGAAGTGCATCCGTGTCCTCCTGTGCCAATTCCTTGAGCGGTTTGCCCCCGTGATACTTAAGTGCGCGGATGGTAGCCACCAGGACCACAGCCTTGGGGGAGAGCCCGGCTGCACGGCACTTGATGTTCAGGAATTTTTCAGCTCCCAGGTCCGCGCCAAAACCGGCTTCGGTCACTACATAATCCGCGAGGCTCAGGCCCATTTTTGTGCCGAGCACTGTGTTGGTCCCCTGGGCAATATTGGCAAAAGGCCCTCCGTGGATAATGGCCGGGTTTCCTTCCAGGGTCTGCACCAGGTTGGGTTTGATCGCGTCTTTCAACAAAACTGCCATAGCCCCTTCGGCCTTCAGATCCCGGGCATAGACCGGTTTACCATCCCAGGTATCCCCAACATAGATATTGCCACAACGATGTTGAAGATCCTCAAAGTTGGTGCTGAGGCAGAGAATGGCCATGATCTCCGAGGCCGCCGTGATGTTGAAGCCGGTTTCCCTGGGCACCCCGCCGGCCTTTCCGCCAAGGGCAGCGATAATTTTGCGCAGTCCGCGGTCGTTCATGTCCATGCAGCGTTTCCAGAGGACCGTTCGGGGATCGATCCCCAAATTTCCGGTCTTGGCCTGTATATTGTTATCGATCAGTGCAGCCAGCAGGTTGTTGGCTTTTTCGACCGCATTGAAATCGCCGGTAAAATGCAGGTTGATGTCCGCCATGGGAATCACCTGGCTCCAGCCCCCTCCGGCAGCTCCGCCCTTGATCCCGAAAACAGGGCCCAGGCTGGGTTCCCGGATCACAGTCATGGCCTTTTTGCCGATATAGTTCAGCCCGTCCCCCAGACCGATAGATACGGTAGTCTTTCCTTCCCCGGCAGGGGTAGGGGTAATGGCGGTTACCAGGATGAGGTTGCTTTCCCGGACTTTTTGGGGTCGGATCAGTGACAACGGCAGCTTGGCTTTATTCGTCCCATAGTATTCGAGGGAGTCTTCAGGAATATCGAGCTTGGCAGCGATATCCCTTATATGCTTCTGGGTAACGCTCTGGGCGATTTGAATGTCGGTCATTTATATGCAGTATTTTGTAGGAGGAAGGTACTAAAATTCCCCTGAAATCAAAGGAGGGCTACTCAAGGTAATCCATGAGTAACTGATATTTTTCGGGATGTCCGGTGAGGGTGTCTTCCGAAATTTCCGGAGCCATGGATGCGTTTGCGGGGTAGGTACCATCCTGACCTGTCAGTTCCCGGAAACCCCGGCTCCACACATACAGGGTCCTCCAGGAATCCTTCTTACCGGGATCATCAATCAGGTTGGTAGTAGTGTAGACAGGCATTTTTACCACCGTGGTTTTGGATAGTATTTTTCCCTCCCCGTCGATCACAAATAAGTTGCATCCGCCCGAGCCGCAGACCATGGGGTCCATTATGAAGAGCAAATATTCCTCGGTTTCATAGTTGTTGTCCAGGTCTATCCAGCGCTCCATAAAGCGGAGACTGTCAAGTTCCGCAGCCGAAAAACCCATTTGAGCTTCTTGTGCCACCGCCCCTAAACGGGTTCGGTCTGTAGTGTTGAGCTGCTTCTCGAGGATCCCGCTTCTGTATTCCTTTAGGTATTGATCATAGAGTTCACACGTAACTTTAGGCACAGCAAATAGCGCATCCCCGTCGGAATTGAGGGTTGAAAGACCCGCATCCCCAATTTGGTAGTTTCGTTCCTCCGCAAACAATTCCCCTTCTGCCAGATAAGTTGTTGTTGATTCTACCCGTTTCCCATTCTCCAGATACACACCGCTTATCGAACCCCGGGACCCGTCCGTGCCGTAAGGGGCGCTGATCATAGTTCCCGTAACATTTCCATCCATTTCCACGCCTAAGCGAACGAACTGATAGCTATAGGTCTGCCCGAATTCTTCCGGGGTTGCGATCCTGGAGGCAAAGCAGTAATCCCAGGAGGTTTGGGTTTCTCCCGAGTAGGTTTTGGTTTCCGGAGCTGCTTCGGGGACAGGAACCCCGGTAACGGCTTCTTTCTTTGTATTTTCTTTGCAGGAAACAAGCAATAGTAAAACTGATATCACGAGGGTTGCTTTTGACCACATAGCTATAATTGTAATCGTCTGCTTCGTTATTTCTGTGCAGCAATATTGTCCTGCTTTGGAATTGCGGAAGTGACTCCATTATCAAAGCGGGATGCACATAATCACTAAAATTTAGTCATTGGAAAGATACAAAAAGCCCCATCGAAAACAGGTGGTGGATATTGGATTTAAGGAAATGCTCCCGCGATTGAAGCAGGGACTCAGACCAATTTATCCAGGTGGGCTTCCATCTGCTGTTTAAATCGAAAATACATCAGGAAATACAGCGGCATCCCCAGGAAGAAAAACATCAGGGGGCTTCCTCCTGAATGGGTTTTGCCCAGGAGGCGGTAAAAACGGAACTGGTTCATCATGGAGGTTGTGACAAAAGCTGCCAACAAACCAAATAAGCCCAGCAAGAAGGAGGAAACCATCCAGTTAGGGTCCACGAAATAGGAGGCGATTATAAAAAGAATAAATACGCCATAGCTTAGAAATGCCAGGCGGGATTGCCGTTTGAAGGCCAGGTAATAGGCAAGGGCCTTTTCAAAAGGATCGGTATTCAGGTATCCCAGCCGGCGAAGGATATCTTCATCCAGCCCCCTTTTATGCAGGATATGGCGGGCTTTTTCCCGAACCTCTTCAGAAATGCCGAGCCACTGATGCTTTTTTACAAGCTTCAGGAGCTGGGCATTGTCAAGGGCATATAAACTGGTATCCTCTGAGGGTATCATCGGGTCGGTTTCTGTAATACCATTATTCCTTGGCGTTAGCACTATAAATCCTTCTTTGCCAGTGGTTTAAACCAACAGGCCTCTTAAAGGGGACCTCAAAATATTAATTAACAGCCCTGAGACTATCGAATCAGGGATAAAGTGCAATTTTTCACGATCTACAACGCGAAACGGGAGGAATAGGGTCATTCATCGAAAACCGCACAGAATCAGGATTTAAACAGGGGATCCATCGTCGCTTTTAAGGCTTCCAATTCAGATGGTTTTGGGGCGTTGTAGTTCCGGTAGCCCGAGGTGTTGTCAATAATGAGATAATGCGGAAATCCCTGGCGGACAGTGGAATCCTTACTGCGTATTTCATTCCAGAATTCTTTTTCCACAGGTCGCTCCATCATATAGTGCCAACCCGTGAGCTCGAATTCCTGTATGGCATTTTTCCATAGTTGCGCTGAGTTGGGATGCCGCGTTTCATGGGCGAGGTACAGGAAGACCACATCTTGCTTGTCTTTGAGATAGGCTTTCACCTGGGGTAGATGTCTGAATTCCTTCCTACAGAATCCGCAAGTACTGAACCACATGTCCACATAGACGATTTTATTCTCAAAGGGTTCGGCCTGCAGGACCTTTTCGAGACCCGGGTAGTCCCCTTCCAGGAACTGAACGGCAGCATCCCCTTCATAAGAGGTGTCGTAATAGTACTTCACCGTAAAGACCAATACGGCTAAAACTCCCAACAGGACTCCAAGGCGGAATAGTTTTTTGATTGGTCCCATGATTATAGCTAAGTTCAGGCTGTAAAGTTAGGGGAGATTCAAGTTGCTTGAAAAAATTATCGACTATGAACCGGATTTTGCAGTGCAGTGGATTTGCCCATATCAAATCCCGTCGATCTGCTCCCGGAGCGCTTTCAGGGCCAGGTGCATCCGCTTTTCAATGGCCTTAATGCCG
>JARRLI010000082.1:0-12265 GCA_037387145.1 Robiginitalea sp.
AGGCCCGCTCCTTGCGGATGATAGTTTTTATGGATGCATTGATCGATTTCATAACATGACTTCCGGACATGACCCGTTTTTTTAGTATATTGAGGGAAACTATATGAAAATGGAACGAGGATTCTCTGTAGGAACCCGTTTTTTGAACGGTTTCCTAAGTGTTATGGTAATTGTGCTCATTCTAGTTCTGGCAGCGGTACTAATCACTATGGTTCTGGCCCTGCTCGGAATAGTTTAGCAGCTATTTCCCTTATCTCAAACTTAAGACCATTACCGGGCAAATTCCCGGGAAAATACCAGAAACCCTTCCTTGCGAAGGGTTTTTTTATTGATAATCATGGGCTGCCTTCCTGAGGCGGTCCATGATGGCGATGCCAATCCCTTCCTCCGGGACTGGTTCTGCTACAATCGCATCCACTTCAGAGGCTTCCAGCTCGTGCATGGCCGCGAAGATCCGAGTGGCGTATTCCTTCAGGTCAGCGCCTGGAGCGATATGAAGTACCAGCTTGAAACCATCCGGGGCTTTCTCCTTGAAACGGATATAACCTGCACGGGAAGCATCGATTCGGGAAAGCAGTCCCGGACCAAACAGATAAAACGGCTTGGAGGGGCTGTAATGGGATTCCAGCATGCCGGGGGCTTCAGGCCCAGCTATCGGCTGGAAGTGCTCCGACTCCGGAAGCAGATGGCGCAAATCTTCGGCTGTTATGGCCCCCGGGCGCAGGATTTGAAACCCGTCAGGCTGAAGCCTTATGATGGTCGATTCTATACCCACGGCTGTTTTTCCCCCGTCCAGAACAAAATCCACCTCCGGAAGGTGTTTTCTGACATGCCATGCCTCCGTAGGGCTTACCCTGCCAAATTTATTCGCACTGGGAGCAGCAAGAGGGCACCCTGACTCACGGATCAGGGAAAGGGCCATTGGATGACCGGGCATCCGGATCCCTACTGTGGGAAGGCCTGAGGTAACTATATCAGGCACATGCTCCGTTTTTGGCAGGACGATGGTCAGGGGTCCGGGCCAGAATTCTTGCGCCAGTTCCATGATCCGCGGATCATTGGAAGTGGTCAGCGTGCTGAGTTGATCCAGACTGGCTATATGAACGATGAGCGGATCGAAGGAAGGGCGTTCCTTCAGCTCGAAGATACGCGCCACGGCCATTGGGTCCAGTGCATTTGCCCCAAGGCCATAAACGGTTTCCGTAGGGAAGGCAACTACGCCGCCTTCCCGTATAATACTGGCCGCCGTTTCCAGCTCGCTCATTCAGATTTGCTTTTGGGCAAAAATACGCCAATCCCATTTAAGGAAGGTAGAAATCCTCACGGTCTACCACAAGAGTGGTTAACTCCACGGTATGTCCGTCCGGATCCCGGGTATAAATGGAATGAAAGTAGTGATGATCCTGAAATTCGAAATCCAGACCCAGGGTTGTAAAATGCTCCTGTGCATTCCTGAAATTCTCCTGATTTACGTTGAAAGCGAAATGATCGATCCGAACGTTGCGGGATTCAGGATCCAGCTGCGGATCCGTATCCTGGGCAGGGAACAGTGCAATACCTGAGGTTCCAGCCATCATGAAGATCGGGAAGGCTCCCCATTCAGGCAGTTGATATCTTCTCAGACCCATTACCCTTTCATACCATCCCGCAGAAGCATGCAGGTCCCTTACACGAATAGCTACATGGTCCAGAAAATCAATTTCAAACGCCATTTTGTTTCATTTTTTAATCGTACCCTGCCAGGTTCCATCCCTCCGGACACCACAGCAGGGTGCGGACCGAAGTTAAGCGAATACATAAAGGTACAAATCAATCCGCTGGATCAAATATTGTGCATTGAAGAACATGCCGGGTTTTAAAAAAGGAAAGCCCATCAAAAATGATGGGCTTTCGTATGTACAGGTGGGGAGACTCGAACTCCCAAGCCTTGCGGCACTAATACCTGAAACTAGCGTGTCTACCAATTCCACCACACCTGCATTAGGGCGTACAAAAGTACAAAATCGGCGTCAAATGTAGTAATTTTTTTATGAGGAAAATGAAGTGCCTCGGACCGGGCACGCAGGCACTTAACTCAGTGCATAAGAGCAAATTTTTCCTGTAATGAAATCAGAAATACAACAAATATATCCAAGCGGTGGAGTGGAATACATTACCCACAAAACTGAAATATGCCCAATAGATAATTATCCGGGATAGTCTTTGATCATTATCCTTCTTGTTCGTAAGTTTACGTTTCACTAAAAACACTTCGAAATGAATATCAGATTACTTTTAATTCTATTACTCTGCAGTGGAGCCACCGCCCTGGCACAAATCCAGCAAACGGCCTCTGTTGAAGGGATCTCAGAATACAAAATGGACAATGGACTAAAGGTGCTTTTGTTCCCCGACAATTCCTCCCAGACCATTACCGTAAATATGACCTATCTGGTGGGTTCGCGTCACGAGGGATATGGCGAAAAAGGCATGGCCCACTTGTTGGAGCATATGGTCTTCAAGGGAACACCAGATCACCCGGACATCCCGAAGGAACTCAGCAGCCGTGGAGCGCGTCCAAATGGCACCACATGGTACGACCGGACCAATTACTACGAAACCTTCAACGCCACCGAGGAAAACCTGGATTGGGCATTGGATTTGGAATCCGACCGCATGATGAATTCATTTATCGCAAAAGAAGATCTGGAATCGGAATTCAGCGTTGTCCGAAACGAATTTGAATCCGGGGAAAACAATCCATACAGGGTCCTGCAACAAAAAGTCATCGATGCCGCCTACCTCTGGCATAACTACGGGAATTCCACCATAGGAAACCGCTCCGACATCGAACGGGTCCCGATCGAAAACCTGCAGGAATTTTACCGGAAGTTCTATCGGCCTGACAACGCCGTGCTTATGATCACCGGGAAATTTGAACCCGGGGAGGTTCTTGAAAAGGTCGAAGCCAAGTTTGGACCGCTTAAGGCGCCGGAGTTCCCAATACGGGACTCCTATACCGAGGAGCCGCCCCAGGATGGGGAAAAGCGCGTAAACGTCAGCCGGACCGGAGAAATCCAACTGGTTTCTGCACTTTATCACACCCCTTCCGGATCCCATGAAGATTACGCGTCGATTGCCCTGCTGGAGAATATCCTGACCGACGAGCCTTCAGGACGACTCTACAAGGCCCTTGTTGAAACACAAAAAGCCTCTTCGGTTTGGGCCTCTTCTCCTTTTACCAAGGAACCGGGTTATCTGTACATAAATGTAGAAGTACCTTCAGATAAAAGTGCCGATGAGGCTGAAGCTATTTTAAAGCAAACCCTGGAGGAGATAAAAACAAATCCGGTTACCGCGGAAGAACTCGATCGGGCGAAGGCGAATCTGGCCAAGCAGTACGACCAGATTATGCGAAATTCCTCTTACCTGGGATTGTTTATGAGCGAGTTCATTGGAGCCGGGGATTGGCGACTGGCCTTTATTACGCGCGACCGTGTTGAGGCGGCCAGCCTTGAACAAATCAATATGGTTGCAGGGAAATACCTGATCCCGACCAACCGCACCATAGGGCGTTTTATACCCACTGAAGAACCGGTCCGGGTTCGGATTGCGCATACCGAAGGCCTGGAGGCACTGGTAAGCAGTTATAAAGGAAAAGAGGCTATGGGCACGGGCGAAGCCTTTGACGTGTCTTATGACAATATCCAGTCCCGCCTGGAACAGGGAGCCATGAGCAATGGAATCCAGTATGGGTATATAGAGAAACTCAACCGGGGAGACAACGTCAATATGAGCTTCAGCATTCGCAATGGCGATGTGAATTCCCTACAGGACAAAGATGTAATCCCGTCCTTTACAGCCTCTATGCTGAATAAGGGGACGAAAAACCGCACAAGGCAAGAGATTGAAGATGAATTGAGCCAACTCAAGTCTTCGATCTATTTCAGCGGGCGGGGTGGGAACGCCTATGCTTCGATCTCCACCACGAAGGAAAATTTGATGGCCTGCATGGAGTTAATGGCAGATATGCTTAAGAACCCTGCCTTTGATCCGGCAGAACTCGAGAAACTCAAGACAGAGCGCCTTGCTTCCCTTGAGGCCAACAAGACGGAGCCTCAGTTCATCGCCTCCCGCCGCCTTTCGGAGATCAACAATAAATATCCAAAGGGACACCCGAATTACGTCATGACCGTAGCTGAGGAAGAAGAAGCGATCAAGGCACTGAGCATCGAAGATGTAAAAACCTTTTACGATGAATTTTACGGGCTGGGCAAATCCATCAATATCGGGATCGGCACCTTTGAGGGCAATGAGGTGAAGTCATTTCTGGAAAAGGAATTTGCAGGCTTCGAGAGCAAAAGCCCTTATTCAGAAGTAAAATCCCCATATAAAGGGACGGTAGTGGCCAATGAAAAGATCCTGAATTCACGTATCGCAGACCGGTTGCGTCAGAAAGACGGGGTTAGCTATGGGGCCGGAGGAGGCCTTAGCGCTGACAGTGATAAGGTAGATCAGAACTCTCAGGTTTATGTATACGCGATCTATAATCCGGATAATCTGGAGAAAGTGCAGCTTGGATTTAAGGAAGAGCTCGATCGCTTTATCAAAGATGGTGTTACTGAGGAAGAAGTCAAAAACGCGGTCACAGGATGGGTACAGGCCCAAAATGTTTCCAGGGCCAAGGACAATGAACTCTCCAGCCTGATAAACAATAACATCTATTACGATCGTGATATGGAGTTCCACAAGGAGATGGAAGAAAAAGTATCCAAACTCACCGTGGAAGATGTGAACAAGGCGATCCGGAAATACATGAAACCCTACGACCAGTGGTCTGTGGTTAACGCCGGGGATTTTAAGGAATAAGCAAACCTTATTCCTGCAACAGAAGAAAAAGCCTCCAATTACGGGGGCTTTTTTTGTCTGTAAGAGGAAACTGTCCTGGCAAAGCCAAAAGTTAGCCCGGGAATTAATCAAAAAAGCCGACTCCAAAAAGTCGGCTTTCTCATTTTGTGCAGGCGGAGGGACTCGAACCCACACACCTCGCGGCACTAGATCCTAAATCTAGCGTGTCTACCAATTCCACCACGCCTGCAAAAGGACTGCAAATATAAATTTATTTTCAAATACAATTTCAGATTGAAAAAATATTATTGGGGGCTCTATTCAATTTCTTAACATAAGCCCGTAAGAACAACTGCCTGAAATTTACTTTGTCGTCATGGTTTCCACGCCCTTCCAGTTCTCACCCAGCTCCTGGGTAATCAGTTGGGCAGACCGGTTCAGGAAAAGTTTGGCGGTATGGTCATCCGGGTTCATTTTAAAAATTTGCTGGAAGGAGACGGCCGCCATGGCAAATTCCTTGTTGAAATACAGGGCCATGGCATCGTCGAAGGTCTTTAGGGTGGATCGTTTGTGGTTCTGCAATTCGAATTCATCCCCGTTGAAACATTCGTACAGATCAATCGGGTTGGTTTTTCCCTTTAGCTGTACCCTACCCAGATACCTGAAATCAAAATCTTCAGGATTTGTAAGGTTTTTCCTGCATTCCTCAGTGAGCAGGATAGAAGTTCCATAATGTTTTGAAAGCCCTTCTATGCGTGCGGCCGTGTTCACCGTATCCGATATAATGGCTGCATCCAGTCGTTCACTGTCTCCCGTAATGCCCATGATCAATTTCCCGTTCTGCATACCAACCCCTATTCTTACGGGTAGTCGGTTTTTCAGGGCCCGTTCCTTATTGTATTCCTGCATGACAAACAAAAAGTTATCCCTGGGGTCCAGGTCCTCCGATATGGTGGTAAAGCCGCGGATGTCTACAAAAACAACCGTTACTTCCCGCTCCACGAGATCACCCAGTGAAACCTCTGTGATTTTTGCTTTTCCAAGGGATTTTATGAATTCTGACGGCACAAACTTCTGGCTAGCATCGTGGATCTTGCGTATGGCCTCCTCCCGGTCCTGAACTTCTTTCAACCCTTTTTGGTATAGGTGGGCACTCTCTATGGCTGTGGCTGATTGCAATGAAATGGTAGTGAGCAACTTCAGTTCAGCAGCAGTATACTCAACCTCATCCTCATGCCCGAGGATCACCATTCCCAGGGTGCGGTGTTTTACTTTTAAGGGCGCATACATAACCGTTTTAAGGTGACGCAATGCCGGATTTGCTGCAACCCGTTCTGCAGGCACAATGGCCGAGATACCTTTTCGGATCAGATCCTTCAACACCTCTTTTTGCTGGTCTATAAATGCCTCGCTTTTTGGATTGTCTCCCAACCGGGCCACCTGGATTACCATATCATGATCCGGATCGTACATCAGGAAAAGACCATGGGTGGTGTTGATAATTTGGGAAGCTTCTTCCAGAGCCACACGGGCTATGGATTCAGCATCTATTTTCTCTGAAATCAGTTCACTCAAATCATAGATCATATTGATCTCCCGGTACAACCCGAGGACTTCCTTTCCAATCTTCTTCTTTTCCCATTCCTTCTGAAAGAGCACCTTCAAGAGTTCCAGGATGGACAGGGCCCCTTCAGCACTGTAATAGAAGGTCCCCAGATGGTGGTCGTCAAATTCAAAAGGCCGGGAAAGATCCAGGCCATCCCTGCTGCCCCAGAGAATGGTCTGCCTGGCATCCTCAAAGCAGAACTCCACTCCAAATCTGTCGCAATACGATTTCAGCAAGGCGACCGATGCGGGGTCGCGTTTCAAGACATGTTTCAAGGCCTTCAGTGAGGTAGTGGAGTTCATCGGTGCTCGGTTAACCATTCAGGATTTCTTCGGCAACAGAAAGCATCTCATCCGGGTCGAAAGGTTTGGTCATATAACGGTCTGCTCCCATTTCCAGTCCTTTTTGCCGATCGACTTCCTGTCCTTTTGCCGTGAGGAGAATGATATAGACATCAGACAGTTCGAGTTCTTTTTTTACTTTCTGGCAAACTTCCATCCCATTCATTTTGGGCATCATCACATCCAAAAAAACCAGGTTGGGCCTTTCCTCCTGGATGATATTCAGGGCCATTTCGCCGTTTTCCGCGAAGAGAAGCTCAACGCCCTCGTCTTCCAGATCTTCCAGGGTTTGTTCTATCAGCATGCGTATATGCGCTTCGTCATCGACAATAAGTAACTTCTTATTCATATTATTCCATCGGTTTTTCGAGTGGGGTTAAACTATTTATTCGTAGATAAAAAACATGACATTTTCCATGCCCTCTTGAATTTTGAGTTCTTTGATCGTGCTTTCATCCCCTTTGTGAAGCGATTTCAGCATGATGATGTCAGGTTTGATCTCCGAGGCGGTTTGTACGAGGTTTTCAGGGTTGGCTTCCATCACCTTATACCCGCGTGCCGAGAGCACTTCAGAGAGCGACTTAACCGCTGAAGAATCTTCATCGACTACCAGTACCCTTTTCTTGGAGACCCCCTGTTCCAGGAGCTCATCTACTTCATGGAAGAGTTTTTCCGTGTCTATGGGTTTGGTGAGATAACGGTCCACTCCTATCCTGAAGCCACGCTCTTTGTCCTGAACGATCGAAAGGATAATTATCGGGATGTCCATGGTGGCCGGGTCGTTCTTCAGGACAGCCGCCACATCAAATCCATTGATCTCCGGCATCATCACATCCAGGATGATGAGGTCTGGCTTGCTTATGCGCACCATATCCAGGGCGGCCTTGCCGTTGGCCGCCTCCTTGACATTGTACCCGGCATCGGACAATTCCTGCCTGAGCAGCGACCGTATGGGGGTGTCGTCATCCACCACCAGGATGGTCGGGGAATCCTGGGGTGTTTTGCTGGATGAATGCTTTATCTGTTTCTTAAGGCTCTTCAGGATGCGCTCCAGTTGAATGGGCTGTTCCCCGGTTTCACCAAGGACAGGCATTGAGAAAAAGAAGGTGCTCCCCACCCCGGGTTCGCTTTTCATCCAGATGATGCCCCCGTGATGTTCTATGATCTCCCGGCAAATCGGAAGGCCAAGACCCGTGCCCTTGGGTTTATCCGTAAGGGTATCCCCAGCCTGACGGAAGCGCTCGAATATCTTGTGCTTGTCCTCCTCCGCAATACCGATTCCCGTATCCTGAACCTCCACGATCAACTGGTTGTTGTCCTGGTAGGCCTCTATGGAAACCTGTCCCTTATCGGTGAACTTCACGGCGTTGGAAAGGAGGTTTATGACCACCTGTATGAGTTTGTCCTCATCCCCGCTGATCAGGGGCAGTTCTTCAGGTATGGCCTTTTTCAGTTTCAATTCTTTTTGTTCGAACAACGAAGAGGTGGCCGATATGGCCCGTCCGATGACGTCCTGGATAAAGACGGGCTTCATATTCCATTCCATCCGCCCGGATTCTATTTTCGCCAAGTCCAAAACATCGTTGATCTGGGTCGTGAGGCGCTCCCCTTCCGAGACCACCACGTTGAGGTTTTCACTTACCTGTTTCATGGTCCGTTTTATCTTCTGGTCCTCAACAGAGACCTTGGGAAATATTTTGTCTTCCAGGCGCTTGCGTATAATCTTTGCGAACCCAAGTACGGAAGTCAGGGGTGTGCGCAGCTCGTGGCTAACCGTAGAGAGGAAGGCGCTCTTGGCTTCGTTTGCATCCTCGGCTTTGGCCTTGGCCTCTTTGGCCTCCTCGTAAAGCTCTGCGTTGTGCAGGGCCACCCCAACATTAATGGCTATGGTGTTCAGGAGGTTTTTGTCCTCTTCATTGAAACGCCCTTCCTGCGTCATGCTCTGCACGCTGAGCACCCCGATGATATCATCTTCTACCGGAATGGGCACGCCCAGGTAGGAAACGGCCTGTTTCCCGGTCTGCTTCAGGCCGTATTTGTCATATTCGGCCATGATATCTGCATCCTTATTGATCAGGAGGGGTTCCCCAGTCTGGATAATGCGGGAGGTCAACCCCTCTCCAAACTTAAAAGGCGCCATGTCATCCCCATCCTGATAGGGGAAATTGATCATGTCAGAGTCTTTGTCCAAGATGGCCAGGTAGGTGATGTCTGAATTAAAGACTTCTTTCATCTTGTCGCCCACCAATTCGATGAGTTTGTCCAGTTCCAGCTTGTCATTCAGGGCCTGGGTAACCTCATTCACGGTGGCCAGCTCGTTGAGCCGTTGCTGTACTTCCCTGGTGCGGTCCTGTACTTTATCTTCCAGTACCTTTCGCTGGTTTACCAGGATCCGCGTTCGCGCCTTCACCGAAAAATGAACAAAGGCAATAAATGCAAGGGCGTACAGCGCATAGGCCCACCAGGTGCGGTACCAGGGGGGAATGATTGAAAAAGGCACAGAAGCTTCCTCTGATACGTCCCCGTAGACATTCTGGGCACGAACCTTAAATGTATAATTCCCGGCAGGAAGGTTGATGTACTCACGAACCGTCTGGGAAGTCCAGTCAGACCAGGTATTGTTTAACCCTTCCAGTTGCGTACTGTAGCGAACTTCATTTTGGGCGATATACAACGGGGCGGCATAACCCATACTGACAGAATTCTGGTCAAAAGAGAATTTTAGATTCTCAGGTGTTTCAATGTTTCCTGCATATACAAGCGAATCCCCGGTAACAGTAACATTTCGGATCTCAACATGGAAGTCCGGGATACTGGGTTTTTCCAGATTTCCTTCATAGCGGATTACCCCGTCAGAACCGGATAACCAAACTACTCTACTCCCATCAGGATTGGGATCCTCAGGATAAAAGTTGAAAATTCTCGTATTCTTTAATTCTTTGAATGTTTCGGTGTTCACCACATATTCTCCGTTTTTGTCTATTTCCGCAACCATAGGTCCAGAACCAGCGTTGAACCAAATTTTTCCATCATCACTTATTCTTGTTCTTGAACCTGGATTATCCCAGTTGAGATATTGATCAAACCAGAATTTTCGTTTCTCAAAACGATCTGTTTCCTCGTTATACCAATAAGTTGCTTTATCAATTCCCGCAAAAACAATGATTTCATTATTTGGGGATTCGTCTATAGATAATGCTCCCGTTTCGGGAAGTCCCTCTTTATCACTATAGATAATAATGTCAGAATCTTCCAAAGAAAGTCTTCCTTCAATATATTTTGGAATAATTTTTATGATCTCTGAGCCGGTAGAGGTGTCTAGCCAGAAAGTACCATCCTCCCTTGCAATAGTTGGTCCATTCCCAGAAAGGACACGGTCAGTTGATGACTCCTCTTCAAATTGATTCGTATTCTGATTAAAATAAAAGCTTCTTAAACCTTGCTGATGATCTAGAAAAATTCTATTACTGTCAATTTTTGATTGAGTAATAAATCGAGCCCTGAAATCATAGTTGATATTTTCCCGGACATACTCAAAGTTCTTTCCCTTAAGTTCTATTAATCCCATTCCATTGGTACCTAAATAAAGGCGGTCGCGGTACTCAAAAAAATTACCCCCCTGTCCGAAAGTACCCGGGATTGGTTTGATTTCATTTATGGTATCATCCAAATAGGCCAATCCGTTGTTTGTGCTGAAATAAAGTAACCCCTTAAATCTGTAAACAGAAAACACCACATTGGTGCTCAATCCCATATTGGAATCCAGGGAGGTGAAAATGGAATTCAGGTTAACAGACGAAATTCCATTGAAAAGGCTCAGCCATAATACCCCTATGCTATCCAGATATACAAAATCGACAGCACCATCCTGCAAGCCATTATCAGTAGTATATTTCTGAATTAGCTTACCATCATGATCTATTAAATAAGCACCTTCACTAAATGAATTTAGAACAAACCTACCATCAGGTAATGCAAAACCGGGCAAATAAAGGTTGCCTCTTAGGTATTCGTCAGCTTCTGTCTTAAATGGAGTAAACTCTTTCCCATCATAAATGAAAAACCCCAGAAGTCTGCTTCCTATCAATACCTTGTCGTCATATGGTAAGATGGTGTAAATACGTTCACTGGCAAATTTCTCTCCTCCTGGAACCAATTCGAATGTATCATCCTCCTTTAAAACGCATAGGCCCTTGTCCCAAATCCTCAAATAGTAAGTCCCATTAACAATATTCCCTACATGATACCCCTTGTCAGAAGTGATCACCTTCATATTGGAACCATCCCAACAGTACAATTTAAACTCTGTTCTGAAGATTATTCGGCCCTTGTAAAAATCTGTTTCCCATACATCAGCAAAATTTTTATGCTCTTCAGGAATCTTGTCAACAAGAGATATATATTTCAATTCTCCATTTTCATTCGGTGTTAGGTATCCAATTTCACCCTGACCTCCAACATGGATTTCACCTTTATCATTCATCGCGAGGCTTCTAGTAATCCCAACTCCAGGTTTGCATCTTCTAACGCCCACCAGTTTATAGGAGCTGCATTGTATTCCTGGTATTTATAATTCGTAATTAAGGGGCGCCCAACCTGTTCCTGGGCCTGGATGGAGACTATAGAGAAAAGGAATAGCGTTATCAGGCCCCGGCAGATGCCTGAATAATGGAGAATAGAAGAATGTTGCATAATGGTCGGCTGTTTTGGCAGAAGGGTACTACCTGACGTTCTGAAATTTACAAAAATAATAGTGTTGAACGGTGGACCTTTTTTAGTAACGCATTAAAAAGTTCTTTTTCGTAAGTTTGGTTTCGTCTAAAATACACTGATGAGCCAAATCAATTCCTACATCGCCCAACACAAAGACCGATTTATTGAAGAACTCATAGAACTCCTGAAACTCCCCTCCGTAAGTGCGGACTCCGCCTTCTCTCAGGATGTGCTGGACACGGCCGAAGCCTTTGCCTCGGCACTACGGGAAGCAGGATGTGACACGGTTGAAATATGTGATACCCAGGGATACCCGATCATTTTCGGGGAGAAAAAAGTGGATCCTTCCCTGCCGACCGTTCTGGTTTACGGCCACTACGACGTCCAACCTCCCGATCCGCTGGACCTTTGGAACTCCCCACCCTTTGAGCCGGAGATACGGCAGAACGACCTGCACCCGGATGGTGCCATCTTTGCCCGGGGGGCCAGTGATGACAAAGGGCAGGTATTCATGCACATCAAAGCCCTTGAATTCATGGTCAGGCATGATGCACTGCCGTGCAACATCAAATTTATGATCGAAGGAGAGGAAGAAGTAGGTAGCGTGAGCCTGTCGGACTTTGTAAAAGAGCACAGGGAAAAGCTTTCCAACGACATCATCCTCATTTCAGATACCGGCCTGATCGCCAAAGACGTTCCTTCGGTTACCACAGGGCTCCGGGGCCTAAGTTATGTGGAAGTGACTGTGACCGGGGCCAACCGCGACCTGCATTCCGGG
>JARRLI010000083.1:0-5610 GCA_037387145.1 Robiginitalea sp.
AGACGGATTTTGCAATAACAGGGGAAGCCATGGCCACTAATCTTTACGGATGGATCCGATCTATGGAGGAGAATGGATTATTCTCGGAAGACGTACGGGTAATTGCCTTTACCAGTGAGTGTACCAGAATTCGGATTTTCCCGCTTCTGCCTAATATTGATTGGATCTCCGTGATAATTTCTGCCCGGGCTTGCGGCTTTATGGCGTCCTTTTGAATTGAGTGAAATTTTGCGGGCAGGCTGCTCAGTGCTTCGAAGTCTTTTTGTACTTCCGGCCACAGGATTCGCCTGTCCCGATGAATCGCTATGACAGGGATTCCCTGTCCAAGCAGTTTTTGAACGGTAGCAAGGCCGAGGCCACGGCTGCCACCGATTACCAAGGCATATGTGTTAGAATTAGGCTGCTCCATTGTCGTCAGAATTCAATCAATATCCGTTGGGCTGTGAAACCAGGTCCGAAACTTAACATCAGGCCAAGTGATCCTGCAGGAGAAGATTTTGCCAGGAAGCGTTCGAGCACATAAAGCACTGTTGCACTGCTCATATTTCCATAAAGACGCAGTACTTCTTTGGTGTCTGTAAGATCGGCCTGTTGATCTTCAAACAGGGCCTCAACGGTTTGTACTATTTTCCTGCCTCCGGGATGAAAGATGAGGTGTTGGATTTCTTCAAGTTTTCGGCCGTGTTTTGCCAGGAAAGGGATGAGCATCGATTCGAAGTGAGCGCCTATGGTTTGAGGGACTTCGGGTTCCAGAATCATCTTCAGGCCAAGGTTTGTCAATTCAAAACCCATCAGATGGGTAGTGTCCGGAAAATGATACATTCCTTCCCCAAGTATTCTGGGCCCCTGAGCTTCTTCTTCAGAACTCAACAGCACACAGGCCGCCCCATCCCCAAAAATAGCCGCGCTTATTATGTTTGCCATGGAATGATCTGTTTGCTGAAAAGTAGCTGCCGGGCTTTCCACGGCAATCACGGCAGCGCGTTTCCCGGGTGATGCCTTCAGGAAATGGTAAGCATAGATCAAGCCCGATATTCCGGCGGCACAACCCATTTCCGTTACCGGGAGGCGGCAAATACTACCCTTGAGGGAAAGCGCATTGACAAGGTAGGCATCCAGAGAGGGAATCATAATACCCGTGCAGCTAACTGTAATCAAATAGTCAAGGCTCTCTGGATCCCATTTGGCCTCATTCAGAGCCTTTTTCAGGACCTGCTCCCCCAGTTCCTGCATACCCCTGCAATACAATTGGTTCTTTTCTTCGAAACTGGTCCGGGTAAATACCTCCCCGACATCCATGATGCCATACCTCCGGTCTACCCCTGCGCCTTCGAAGATCTTCATTGCTTTCCGGATCATCCGGTCTGGCTTGCTTTCAAGCCACTTTCTCGCATATGGCAGCACTTCCTTTGTAGAACGGCTGTGGGCTGGAAGCGTTTTGAACGCCCCGTTTATTCGGACTTCTGTCATTTGCAATTTTTTACGCTCAGCACGCAGAGATATCGGAACGCCCACTTCCAGCGAATCTGGCAGTCCAGGCCGGTAATCCTGCGGCAGTAGTCCTGCAGTTCGCGTTTTAAGAACCCCCGTCGAATGGAAACCAGTCCATCGTGTCGTGCGATGCGGGACTTCATAAAAATAAGCCCAAAAAGCTTAAATAAATAATATGCATACGGGTTTCTGTGCAAGTCATTGATTACGATTGCCTTGCAGTCAGAATTCTTCCACACGCCCAACAATCTTACAATTTGCTGGTCCGTGAAATGATGTAAAAAAAGATTGCAGACAATGATCGTATCTTTCTCAGGCAGTGAATCCTGCCTTAAAATATCCTTTTGTTCAAAGTGAAGCTCTTCCATTGAGGCAGATAATCTTTCTGCAGAGCTCAGACTTCCCGCGTTCAGGTCCCAGCCTGTAAGCTTTACCGGAATGTCGTTCCTGCGACAATACCCGCCAAGGTACCTTAGGAATTCCCCATCTCCACAACCGATATCAAGTATGTGATAGTGGGTTTCTGATTTTTCCTTCAAAAAAGGGAGCAACCCTTTTAAGGTCACAGCATGCCCCCCAAGCAACTTATTTACTGTTTTTAAATCCCTCATAACGCTCTCGAGTTCAGCTCCTGACAGGCTCATATCATCCATCAGTTCTTTTTCAGCGGTGCGTTTCCGGAACGAAGGGAACTTGTTCATGGGGTGCCATGTGTTTTTTGTATGACCCGATCCAGCAGGTAAGGGGCCGCCCCGGCAACCTTTAAGCCGAGGCTCAAACCGGTTGGATTTAGTAATAAACGCTGCAAGATGGCGCCTGACCTGAGGCGGGTAGCAAATTTCTTGTTCCAGGCCTGTCGGTACTGCCTTTCCATTATGGTCCTGTCCTTTACAGAACCCTGAAGAAATCCTGCTGCAAAATGCGATTGGATCCTGCCGGTTTCAATAGCCATGGCCATTCCGTTGCCACACAGGGGATGGATCAATTGGGCAGCATCTCCACTGAGGAGTATATGGTTGGAAACCAAATCTTTCCTGCCAAAAGCAATATTGGAAATTCCCAAAGCTGCCTTAAAAAGAGGGGTGGCTGATTCCAAAATTTCCCCCAGCGATGGGTGCTCCTGAAGTAAGCGTCTGGTGCAGGAATCCAGGTTGGGTGTCTCCCGGAACCGCTCCTTATGGATCAGATAGCAAAAATTAACGGACCCTGTTTCCGTGACGGAGAGACCGCCATACCCTCCTTTGAAGCAGTACAGTCCCACCTTGTCTGAAGGATACCGTGCCCTGTAATGCATTTTTATGCCCATCCAGGGGCTGGTACGGCTGAAAAAGGGACGTTTCAGATAGCGATCCAGGTTGCTCCTCTTACCCCAGGCTCCCAACACCTGTCTGGCTATGAATCCGGATCCGCGTGAAGTAACCTCAAAGCTGCCATTGGAAAGCTGAACGGAATCCACAGGTTGCCAAATAAAATCCACTCCTGCGTTAATTGCCTCCTGGTAAAGACGATAATCCAGGGCATGCCTGCTGATTCCCACTCCTCCTAAAGGAAGCCTGCTGACTACCCTGCGACCTTCACTCCCACTAAGCTCGAACCTGCTTATTTGTGGGGCATCCTGAAGATTTATCCCGAGAGAAGCAAGGTATGGGACCACTTCCATGGAGAGGTACTCCCCGCAAACTTTATGCCTCGGGAGGGTATTTTTGTCAAACACAAGTACGTCCAGTCCTGCGTTTGATAACTCCACCGCTGCAGTAAGCCCTGCCAGCCCTGCTCCGATTATGATCACATCCCGGCGTTCCACCGTATGAAGGTACGGCATTTCCAAGAATGCCAAAATACGGCACCCTCAGCCTGTTAGTACTTGATAAGATCTGAAAGTGCCAACCTCAATCTTGCCTGGGGAAGATAGCCTGCTTCCAGGCTCCGCGCAAAGGGGATCGGGGTTTCGAGTCCACCCACCCTTTTGACTGGGGCATCCAGGTGTTCAAAACAATGTTCTGCTATAAGGGCGGAAATATCAGCCATGATTCCCCCAAAAAGACTGTCTTCCTGCAGTAACAGGACTTTTCCGGTCCTTCTTACGGAATCGTAAATGGTTTCAGTATCCAGCGGGCATAGGGTGCGCAGATCGATCAGATCAACCTCCTCCAACTCCAGTTCATCAAGGGCTTCAATGGCCCAGTGTACGCCAGCCCCATATGTGATCAGGGATACCTTACCACCTTCCCGCACCCTGTGAGCCTTTCCCATAGGTTCGGTATAATATCCTTCCGGGACTTCGCCGTAGATGCTCCTGTACAGGGCTTTGTGCTCGAAGAAAAGTACGGGATTCGGATCGTTGATAGCTGTGGCAAGCAAACCCTTTGCATCCCGGGGAAAAGCAGGATACACAACTTTTAGTCCCGGGACTTTGGTAAACCAGGCTTCATTGGTTTGTGAATGGAAGGGCCCTGCCCCCACTCCTGCCCCACAGGGCATCCGGATCACTACGTCGGCCGGTTGCCCCCACCGGTAGTGCACCTTGGCGAGGTAATTGACGATTGGGTTGAAGCCCGAACTGACAAAATCTCCAAACTGCATTTCCACTACGGACTTTATCCCTGCAATGGAAAGGCCCATGCTCGTGGATACAATGCCGGATTCACATATGGGGGTGTTGCGTACCCGATCCTTCCCAAAAGCTTCCAAAAACCCTTCTGTTACTTTGAATACCCCGCCATATTCTGCAATGTCCTGCCCCATCAGGACCAGGTTATCATGTCGTTCCATAGACTGGCCAAGGCCCTCGGAAATGGCATCAACCAATCGAATATTTTTAGTTTTAGTATCAGTTGTAAAAGGCTTGTATTCAAAAGGATGATAAACATCACCTAATTCTTTAGATAAATTAAAATCCACAGCTGGTTCAGCAAATGCTTTCTTCAGGTTGTCATTGATCTGATGTGCAATTTCCTTTTTATAGCTGACTTCTGCCTTTTCGGTGAGTATGCCCGAATCTCTGAGGTGCTGGGTGAAATTTTCCAGGGGGTCTTTGGCAGCCCAATGGTCCAATAGTTCTTTGGGCACATATTTGGTTCCGCTGGCTTCCTCATGCCCCCGCATCCGGAAGGTCCTGAATTCAAGGAGCATTGGCCTCGGATTTTTGCGCAACGATCTGGCAAATTCACTTACCCGGCTGTATACTTCCAGTACGTTGTTTCCATCCAGGATATGGGCTTCCATCCCATACCCTACTCCTCTATCTGCCAGGTTTTCGCATTTGTATTGTTCCGAAACAGGCGTAGATAGTCCATACCCGTTATTCTCTATACAAAACAATACGGGCAGATCCCATACCGAAGCCGTATTCAGAGCTTCATGGAAATCCCCTTCACTGGTGGCACCTTCACCTGTGAATACAGCCGCAACCTTTTCCTCCTTCTGCAGGAGGTGGGCCAACGCAATCCCGTTGGCCACTCCGAGTTGCGGGCCCAAATGGGAAATCATCCCCACAATGTGATGTTCCTGGGAGCCAAAATGAAAGCTGCGGTCCCTGCCTTTGGTAAATCCGCTGGATTTTCCCTGCCATTGTGAGAATAAGCGATGCAGTGGAATATCCCTTCCGGTGAACACCCCCAGATTGCGGTGCATAGGGAGTATGTATTCCTCGGTATTCAAACTGGCAGTGACTCCAGCCGCTATGGCTTCCTGCCCTATCCCGCTAAACCATTTGGATATTTTCCCCTGCCTCAAAAGAATAAGCATTTTTTCCTCGATCAGCCGGGAACGGAGCATGGCCCTGTACAGTTCAAGCTGTATTTCTGCCTGAACCTCGTAGTCTTTAAAGTCTATCAAAACCTTTATACATTTTGTACGACGCGTACACAAATCTAAGGAATCACATTTGAGGAGGAGCAATAATTCTTACATTTGACTAGTAGTAGAATCAATTCGCATGAAACAGATCCCAAGTGTTGACCTGCGTGAATTTACCTCAGGGGATACCAATAAGAAGTCTGCCTTTGTCCAAGGTATTGGCAGGGCTTTTGAGGATATAGGATTTGTGGCCCTAAGCGGTCATTTCCTGCCCGATTCTCTGGTAGATAACCTCTATGAGGAGGTAAAGAAATTTTTTGA
>JARRLI010000083.1:5659-6436 GCA_037387145.1 Robiginitalea sp.
ATTGGTGGACAACGCGGGTATACTTCCTATGGAAAGGAACATGCCAAGGGCCGTAAAGAAGGGGATCTTAAAGAATTCTGGCATTTTGGTCAATATGTGGAAGACGATGCTGAACTGAAAACGGCCTATCCTGAAAACGTATGGGTTAAAGAACTGCCAGCTTTTAACACAGTGGGGAAGCAAGCTTACACGATGCTTGAAAAGACTGCTTTGTATGTGCTACGGGCTTTGGCGCTCCACCTTCGGCTTCCCGAAACTTATTTCGATTCTCATATCCGAAACGGAAACTCTATACTCAGGCCAATACATTACCCACCCATTACCGAGGAACCCAGGAATGCCGTGCGGGCAGCAGCTCACGGAGACATTAATCTGATTACTCTTCTTATGGGGGCCCATGGAAAGGGATTGCAGGTTCAAAATCACCAGGGAGAATGGATTGATGCTATTGCAGCACCGGATCAGCTGATGATCAACGTAGGTGACATGCTATCAAGACTTACCAACAACCAGCTCAAATCCACCATTCACAGGGTGGTGAATCCACCCCGGGAAGCATGGGGTAGTTCCAGATATTCAATTCCATTTTTTATGCATCCCATTAGTTCGATGCCACTGAACTGTCTTGACAATTGTGTGGACCAGGAGCACCCGAAAGCCTTCGAAGATATTACGGCAGGAGAATATTTGCACGAGCGACTTATTGAACTTGGGCTGGTTAAGAATTAGCAGTGTTATGGATTTAGAAGACCAGCTTAGGAAATTGTTTCCCGATCA
>JARRLI010000084.1:0-10601 GCA_037387145.1 Robiginitalea sp.
TTCGCGCACTGCTTTGGTAGTAGCCATTACCTTGCTTGGTGCATGGGCAAAATCCTTGAAAATGAATCCGTTTGAGCCTCTTCCAAGAAGCTCCAGCCGCTTGGCAGCTCCTTTGAAACTCGCCATGGCTTCAAAAAAATCAGATTCATCGACACCCATATGTTGGCAAATCCACTTGGCACCTGCCAGATTGTTTAGGTTATGCCCACCGAATACCTGCAGGGGAAGATCCCCGTCTGGGGTTTCAAGCAGGGTTTGCCCCCTTGCAACCCGGTAGGTGGGGGTCTCATAGGGGAATTTACGGATAGGAGCTTCGAGTTCTTCCACCAACCTTCGCACCGTCTCATCTTCTGCATTGTAGGTAATACTGCCACCCGGAACAATGGTTTGCAGGAAGATCCGGAATTGCTCCCTGTAGTCTTCAAAGGTGGGGAACACATTGATATGATCCCAGGCAATGCCGCTCAGCAGGGCGATATTCGGACGATAGAGATGGAATTTTGGGCGAAGGTCCTGGGCGGAGGAAAGGTACTCATCACCTTCCAGCACTATGAATTCGTTTTCTTCAGTCAACCGGACCATACGATCGAAGCCTTCAAGTTGGGCGCCCACCATAAAATCCACGGGTTTCTCCCAGTAATTCATCACATGAAGGATCATGGAAGTAATGGTGGTCTTTCCATGGCTGCCACCAATGACCACGCGTGTTTTGTCTTTTGATTGCTCATACAGGAATTCCGGATAGGAATACACTGGGATGCCCAACTCAACGGCACGCCCCAGTTCCGGATTATCCTTTTTTGCGTGCATTCCCAGTACCACTGCATCCAGACCATCATGTATGCGTTCCGGATACCAGCCTATTTCATCGGGAAGAATACCTGCATGCTCAAGGCGACTCCTTGATGGTTCAAAGATGACATCATCGCTGCCGGTGATGTGATACCCCTTATCGTGGAGTGCCAGGGCCAGGTTGTGCATGGCACTTCCCCCAATGGCAATGAAATGTAGTTTCATAGTGTGTTCTCTGCCTGGTAAAGATACATATCCCGAATGGGTTGAACCAAGTGAGGTACATTCAAGGGAAAACTCTTATTTTAGGAGAAACCAAAAAGGTGTTTCATGGATTTTTCATTGGATACAATGCCCGCTGAGGAAATCATTCCTGGATTTCACGGCAAACTCCTTCACGGGTCTACTATGAGCCTGGCTTTCTGGGAAGTAGAGGCAGGGGCAGAAGTGCCTGCACATAATCACCAGAATGAACAGATTATGCATGTGATCGAAGGACAGTTCGAATTCACGCTCGAAGGCAACACAAAGGTGTACGGGCCCGGGGATATTGTCCTCATAGCGCCTAATGCAAGCCATGGTGGAAGGGCGTTGACTTCCTGCAGGCTGATGGATATTTTCAGCCCGGTACGGGAAGAATACCGCTGAATAAAACTCAACTTATGCAGATTTCATTAAAAGGAAGACATGCCCTGGTAGGGGGAAGCAGCAAGGGCATAGGCAGGGCCATAGCCGAACAGTTGGCTGCGAGTGGCGCCCTGGTAACCCTGGTCGCCCGGAGTGAGTCCCTCCTGCGGGAAATTACAGCGCGCCTGGAAAACGCCACGGACAGGCCCCACCGGTATCTTGTTGCAGACTATACCGATCTTGGATCTTACCAGGAAACACTTAAAGACCACCTGAGGGACCATCCTGTGGATATTCTGGTAAACAATACCCAGGGACCTCCGGCGGGCACCAGCCTGGAAAAGAAACCAGAAGATTACCAGGAAGCTTTTGACCTGCTATTTAAATCAGTGGTAGGCACAACCCTGGAAGTACTGCCGCATATGCGGCAACAGCAATGGGGCAGGATAATCAACGTCGCATCGGTTTCAGTCCGGGAACCCCTGGGCTACCTGACCCTCTCCAACAGCATCCGCGCTGCGGTGGTGAGCTGGGGAAAAACACTGGCCGGAGACGTAGGCCCGTTTGGGATTACCGTGAATTCTGTGCTTACAGGGTATTTTGATACTGAACGGCTTCGGCAGCTCAATGACAAGAAAGCAGAAACCATGAGGGTTTCCCCTGCAGAGGTAACTGAAAAACTTATTTCCCAGGTACCCGTGCGAAGGTTGGGAAAACCCGGGGAATATGGAAACCTTGTGGCTTTCCTGGCTTCTGAGCAGGCCGCCTACCTTACCGGTACGGCAATCCCGCTGGATGGGGGGTTATTGAAATCCTATTGATGTGAGAGGAAACCCTATTGGGTCGTAGGACTGCTGCAACCAATGCCAAGGAGGAAATTACGACTACTTCTGCCCTGGTGGATAACCTTCAAAAACCTTGTCGGCTATGGCCTTAAAACGCTCTTCCCGCTTCTGTGGGCTCATTTCTTCATTGAACTGGTCGGTACTCACGGCCTGCCAAAGCGTCCTGCCCTGGCGCGCATCGATCATCTCAAAGATGATCTCCCGCTGTAATTGACCCATGTTCAGCGGTACCCCAACGGATACTCCACCTCCAACGTCCCCTCCGGTACCGCCTACGCCAAACCCAACACTGCCCTGGTTGGGGTCCTGATAAATATTGCTGTAAATATCGAGGATAAGGTCCGGATCCTCGGAAAGGGTCAATCCCCGCTCCTGAAGGCCCCTGTTTACTGCCTGCAGAAGCCTGCGTTGATCCAGGTCACTGAGACCTGTATTGAGATCTGCAGTAAAATTATAACTGCTGTAATTATCAAACCGCACCTGAGAATCGTAATCGTATTGTACCCGTACAGGGGCACATCCCATCACAAGTATCAGCAACAACATGGGTATATATTTTCTCATGGCCTTTTTCCAAAAAGGTACGATTTCCCGGGGGGGATCCAAAAGCCCCCCGCCCATTATTCGTTCAAAAGCTTCCAGAGCCTGTCTTTGAGCGTGGAAATTCCCAGCCCTGAAACCGAGGATATAAATAATGGGTTCACATCGGGCAGTTCCCTGCTGAGTTCCTCCCGCATTTCGTCCATAAGCTCCTCATCCAGCATATCGCATTTCGAAATGGCCAGGAGCCTTTGTTTGTCCATGAGTTCAGGATTGTATTTACGCAGTTCCTTCAGCAGGATTTTGTACTCCTTACCTATATCAGGACTGTCTGCGGGGACCATAATAAGCAGTATTGCATTTCGTTCAATATGGCGGAGAAAATAATGCCCGAGGCCTTTACCCTCGGAAGCCCCTTCAATGATCCCCGGGATATCCGCAATCACAAAACTTCTATAGTCCCGGTATTGCACGATCCCCAGGTTGGGTTTCAGGGTAGTGAATTCGTAATTTGCAATCTTGGGTTTTGCGGAGGTCATCACAGATAACAAGGTCGATTTTCCTGCATTTGGAAAACCAACCAGTCCAACATCTGCCAGTACCTTTAGTTCAAGGATCACATCCTTCTCTTCTCCGGTAAGCCCTGGTTGGGCATATCTCGGGGTCTGGTTGGTAGCACTCTTGAAATGCCAGTTCCCCCGACCACCCAGGCCCCCTTTGGCCAGAATTTCCTCCTGTGCTTCTTCTGTAATTTCAAAAAGTACGGTTCCGGATTCCGAATCCTTTACCACCGTTCCCAAAGGTACTTCCAGCACGATATCCCCACCATCTGCCCCTGTACTGCGCTGTTTGCCGCCATGTTCTCCATGACCCGCCCTGAAATGTCTTTTGAACTTGAACCCAAGCAAGGTCCACAGATTTTTATTGGCGCGAATGCGGATATGGCCACCACGGCCTCCATCTCCTCCATCCGGCCCGCCTTTTGCTACGAATTTCTCACGTCTCAGATGTGTAGACCCGGCTCCTCCATTACCAGAAACCACATTGATTTTGACATAGTCGACAAAATTACCTTCCGTCATACCTTATTGGTTGTAGATGGGGTACTAATGGAATCCTTCAAAGGCGATCGATCACCCCGGATAACCGGTCAGTGATCTCCTGGATCCCTCCTACCCCGTTGACACTGTGGAATTTTCCCTGACCCTGATAATAGGCTTTCAGGGGAGCTGTTTTCCGGTTGTATTCATCAAAACGGTTCCGGATCTTCTCCTCATCCTGGTCATCTGTTCTTCCGCTTACCTTGCCCCGTTCCAGAAGGCGTTCTATTAGGATTTCATCATCTGCTT
Source organism: Robiginitalea sp. (assembly GCA_037387145.1). Lineage (GTDB taxonomy): Bacteria > Bacteroidota > Bacteroidia > Flavobacteriales > Flavobacteriaceae > Robiginitalea. The sequence goes on from JARRLI010000084.1 coordinate 4,154, forward strand.
CCAGGGCAATAGTGGCATGCACCTTCATTTCCTTGCTCTCAAGCAGATCGTCCAGGGCCTCAGCCTGTGCCTCCGTCCTCGGGAAACCATCAAAAATGAACCCGGAGGCATCCGAGGCGTCCTCCACTTCCTGCTGAAGCATTCTTATGGTCACTTCATCCGGCACCAATTCACCTTTATCCATATAGGATTGTGCCAGTTTTCCAAGTTCTGTACCGTTTTTGATATTGTAGCGGAAGACCTCTCCGGTAGAAATATGTTTTAGTTCATACTTTTCTTTCAGAAATGCCGCCTGAGTGCCCTTACCGGCTCCGGGCTTTCCAAATAATACTAGGTTGATCATGGGTGGTTTATTTAATTGATACACATCCCGCAGGTTCCGCCCCTGCTCCTTGTAATCGAGCCCATATCCTACTATAAACCTGTCCGGTATTTCCATCCCAAAATAATCGATGGAATATTCACCACTGTAGACCTCTGACTTAAAAAATAAGGTCGCGATCCTGAAATCCTTTACGTTCTGGTTCGAGAATATATGCACCAGTTCCTGAAGGGTACGACCCGTATCCACAATATCCTCCAGGATGATCACATGCTTGCCTTCAACATGGTCCGGCGGGTCCAGCAGGGTTTCCACTATACCAGTTGAGGTGAGTCCCCGGTAGGAACTCAACTTCACAAAAGTCACTTCACAGGGATAGGGGTAGTATTTGAGAAAATCCGATACGAACATAAAAGCCCCGTTAAGGACTCCTACAAAAACGGGGACTTCGTCCTTGTAATCCCTCGCGATGGCGTCCGCCACTTTTTGAACCGCCTGAAGGATCTCAGCTTCGGAAACAAAAGGGACAAACCGCTTCCCCAAAAGGCTTACCGATTTTTCCATGGGCACTTGTCCTGCGAATATAGTGTTTTGATTTTTCTTTTTTGGAGGGGTCAGGTGCTTTCTAAGATTTAGCTGTATTTTTGTAGTGAGCAACCAAACACGGTGTTTTTGGGAGGAAACGGAATTATGAGCTATTTTTCTTCAGACTTTACCCTGGGTATCCTTGGAGGTGGGCAGCTCGGCAAAATGCTGCTCTACGAAACCCGTAAATGGGATATTGCAACCAAGGTAATGGATCCTTCACCTGAAGCTCCGAGCCGGCTGGCCAGTAACGCGTTTGTGGTAGGGGACCTTATGGACTACCAGACCGTCCTGGATTTTGGGAAGGAGGTGGACCTGCTAACCATTGAGATCGAAAACGTCAATGCAGACGCCCTGGCAGATCTGGAGAATGAAGGAGTTCAGGTCTTCCCCAGTGCCAGTACCCTGCGGGTGATCCAAAACAAGGCAAGGCAGAAACTTTTTTATCGGGATTCAGGTATTCCCACGGCCCCCTTTAACCGATTCGCATATACAAGTGAAATTATTGACAGCCTGGACAATGGAGGATTATCTGTTGAGTATGTGTTGTGCCCTGCACGGATACCGGATGCGGTGGCGGAAAAGGCCCGAAACGTCGCCCTTAAAGTCTCTGAAAAACTAGGGCATGTTGGCTTATTGGCTGTGGAATTGTTCCAAACCGAAGAAGATGAAATCCTGGTCAATGAGGTCGCTCCCCGCCCTCATAACAGCGGACACTACAGTATTGAAGGAAGTTTCACCAACCAGTTTGAGCAGCACCTTCGTGCAATTCTGGGCCTTCCTCTGGGAAAAACAGATAGCAAGGTGGCCGCAGTTATGGTCAACCTGGTCGGGGCAGAGAACCACAAGGGACCCGTTCACTATCAGGGGATAGGGGACATCCTCGAACTCCCGGGTGTAACCCCGCATATTTATGGCAAAAAAATGACCCGCCCTTTCCGGAAAATGGGGCATGTCACCATTGTAGACCCCTCTATCGAAACAGCCAGGGAACGTGCAGCCCTTGTAAAAAAACGCATTGAAGTAATATCAAAGAAGAAAACAAAATGAGCAAAGTAGCCATCGTTATGGGGAGTACCAGTGATCTTCCCGTCATGCAGGAAGCAATCGACATACTGGAAACCCTTCAAATTGAAACCTTTATAGATATTGTTTCCGCCCACAGGACACCTGATAAACTGGCAGCACTTGGGAAAACTGCCCACGAACAAGGGATCTCCGTAATTATCGCAGGTGCAGGAGGAGCAGCTCACCTGCCGGGTATGCTGGCTTCCTATTCACCCCTTCCGGTTATTGGAGTACCTATAAAAAGCAGCAATTCCATTGATGGCTGGGATTCTGTACTTTCTATCCTGCAGATGCCCGGGGGCGTTCCGGTAGCCACAGTTGCCCTGAACGGGGCAAAGAATGCAGGTATACTTGCAGCACAGATACTTGGAAGCCAGGATCCTGAAATCCTCAAAAGGATCATGGACTACAAATCCGGGCTTCAGAAAAAAGTAGAAGACGGCGCCCGGGAAGTCCGGAATAAACACAATTCCTAAGCGCGCAGCAGCTGCAAGACATACATCCCACTTATCTCTAGAAGTATCCGAGCCTATGGAAAATCCATTGTTGAAACCTTTTGATATCACCCCTTTCTCAGGGATACGGACCGAGCATTTCAAACCAGCCTTCCAGACCGCCCTGGAAAAAGCACGTGAAGAAATAAACACCATAGCCGGCAGTAGTGAACCGCCTACGTTTGAAAATACAGTGGTGGCCCTTGATTTTTCCGGGCAGCAGCTGGACCGTATCGCAAGTGTATTCTTCAACCTGAATTCAGCAGAGACCAACAAGGAAATTCAGTCCCTGGCTCAGGAAATTTCGCCCATGCTGGCAGCATTTAGCAATGATATCACGCTGAATGAATCCCTTTTCAAAAGGATCCACCAGGTATATGAACATTGCGAAAGGGAAGCACTCAGCCCCGAACAGCAAATGTTACTTGAGCGCAAATTCCGCCATTTTCGACGAAACGGAGCCCTGTTGACAGAAGAAGACAAGAAGCACCTTCGGAAAATCGATGAAGAGCTATCCAGGTTGAAGCTCACCTTCGGGGAACATGTGCTGGAGGAAACACAGAAATTCGAAATGCACCTGACCGATGAAGCCTCCCTGAAAGGATTGCCAGAATCTGCCGTGGAGGCCGCCCGTATGCTTGCAAAATCAAAGGATAAGGATGGTTGGATTATTACACTGGACTACCCCAGTTACCTTCCTTTTATGAAATATTCTGAAGTCAGGAAATTGCGTAAAGAACTGGCATTGGCATTCGGGAGCAGGGGGTTCCACGGAGATGCCCTGGACAATAGGGAGACGTTGTTGCGAATTGCACAGCTTCGTTATGAACGTGCAGTGTTGCTTGGGTTTGGATCCCACGCACACTTTGTGCTGGAAGAAAGGATGGCAAAAAATCCCGGGGAAGTTCAGAAATTCCTTGAGGACCTTCTGGAAAAAGCGCTCCCAGCCGCAGAACGGGAATTACAGGAATTAAGTGAATTTGCGCAAAACCGGGACTCGATCTCAGCGCTGGAAAAATGGGACAGCAGCTTTTACTCAGAAAAACTGAAACAAAAAAAGTTTGACCTGAATGAGGAAGAACTAAAGCAGTACTTTGAGTTAAACAAGGTGCTGAAGGGTATGTTCCAGGTGGCAGGAGATCTTTTCGGAATCCACTTTGAAGCGGATCCTTCCATCGAAACTTACCACGAAGAAGTGCTTACTTTCAGGGTGTATGATGAAACGGAGGAATTTATCGCCCTGTTTTATGCGGATTTTCACCCCAGGCCCGGGAAAAGGGCCGGAGCGTGGATGACCTCCTACAAGCCACAGTTCCGCAAAGCGGGAAAAAATGAACGGCCTCATGTCTCGATCGTTTGCAATTTCACACGCCCCACAGAGCATACTCCTTCCCTGCTGACCTTCAATGAGGTTACCACCTTGTTTCACGAATTCGGGCATGCCTTACACGGGATGCTGGCGGATACTACATACCCGGGGCTTTCAGGCACTTCGGTGTATTGGGATTTCGTGGAATTACCCAGCCAGATCATGGAGAACTGGTGCTACCAGCCACAAGCCCTTTCCATATTTGCACGCCACTACAAAAGCGGAGAGGTAATTCCAGCGGAGCTGGTGAAAAAGATCAAAGCGAGCTCGAATTTTCTCGAGGGAATGGCCACCGTAAGGCAGCTTGGTTTTGGTTTGCTCGACATGGCATGGCATGGCCGAAATCCCGGAAATGTAACGGACCTAAAGGCCTTCGAAGCAGAGGCATTTGGTCCTACCCAGCTATTTCCCGATCACTCCGAAACATGCATGAGCACCTCGTTTTCTCATATTTTTCAAGGGGGCTATTCGGCAGGATATTACAGCTATAAATGGGCAGAAGTGCTCGATGCGGATGCCTTTGCCTATTTTCAAAAACAAGGGATTTTTAACCGGGAAGTGGCCCGGCGGTTCCGGGAACATATTCTCTCTAAAGGGGGTACAGAGGACCCCATGGAACTTTACGTGCGTTTCCGCGGCAGGAAGCCCGGGGTGGAGGCACTCCTTGAACGGGCGGGTCTGCTTAGGAACACTGCCTGAGGCTTACAATCAGGGTCTCTGGTTCTTATTCCTGCTGCAGGTAAGCGTCCCAGCCTCCGGTTAGGTCCACCACGCTATACCCCAATGAATCCAGCACCCTGGCAGCCGCCGCACTCCTTCCTCCTTTCTTACAGTACACGTAGACCTTACGGTCCTTGTCAATAGTGTCCCATTTTTGAATGAAATCCCAGGACATCCAGTCGATATTGACCGCCCCGTCCAGGTGCCCTTCTTTGAATTCTGACAGGGTGCGCACATCGACAAGAAGGTCTTCTTCCCGCAGTTCGCTGGTTGAGAATTCCGTAATAGGCATTTCCCGGGCTTCTTCACATGCCCAAATAAGAAGTGTGAGAATGAGAAAGTAACGTAGTTGTTTCATGGATAAACTTCTATATCTGCTAAAGTTAAACCTATTCTCCAAAATTCCAGTATTTTTAAACACACTGTTAACAATGGGTAAGAACGAGCTACAGCCCGAGAACTGGGTAGACCGCTATGCGGATTATCTCTTCAATTTTACGAGGGTCCGCGTGGGTGATGATGATGTGGCCAAAGATCTTGTGCAGGAAACCTTTATTTCAGGTTTGAAGGCGTCAGAGAGATTCAAGGGGCAGGCCGCCGAGCGAACATGGCTCGTGGCCATTCTCAAACGCAAGATCATAGACCATTACCGAAAATCCAACTCCCTGAAAGGAAAAACAGAAGTCCGCATGTCTTATCCCGTCCACGGTGATCAGGAGGGGGACTGGCTGGAAGCACAGGCGGCGGATCCTGAAAGTATCCGGGAAAATGACCGGATCGAAAACAATGAACTCGGGGTAGCCATTCAAAACTGCATATCAATGTTGCCGGAAAAGCACGCCCGCGTATTCACTTTGAAGACGGTTCAGGGCTGGAGCACCGAAGATGTATGTAATGAATTGGAAATAACTTCGTCTAATCTTTGGGTTATGATTCACAGGGCCAGAACGTCACTGATGGAATGTATGAACGAACATTGGTTCAAAAACACATAAGATGATTTCTTGCAAAGAAGCTGCTTTTATTTCAAGTAAAAATCAATACAGGGAAGCCAATCTGAAAGAGCGGATTCAACTTTGGATGCATTTGCTGGCCTGTAAGGCATGTGCCGCCTTTGCCCGAAGGAACAAACAACTTACACAGCTTTGCAAAGAGGCCTCTGTGAAGATGCTTTCACCTGAGGAGAAAAAAGAAATGAAAGCGCTAATCGAACAATCCTAGGATTCCCGGCACCCGGTTCAGCCACCAAAAAGCACCAACAGAACAAGGGAAAGCAACGGGATACCCTCCACCCAGAAGGATGCGTAGTACCGAGTCTGCAAATCAGAGGCAAAGGCAGTTGAAAGCCCCATCAGCAATCCCGTCAGGGCCTTGGAGAGCAATTCTCCTTCAACCGGACTGTCTTTCAGCCATGTTACCCCTGCAAACACCACAACCCCAATCCAGGCAGCCCGGCGTGTCCCCGGGATTCCCCAGCGTTGAGGGATCGTTCGGAGAAAGGGCGGGTCCAGATGCATATCCCTTATTTCAAAAGGCAACATTAGCAGGACAACCCAGAGAATTCGTTGGAAGCTTTCCACATACAGGTCCCATGTACCTTCCGGTACTTTTCCCCAGATGGGGATCCATAGCGTGGCCAGGGTCCAAACCAGAGAAACGAGGAAAACTTTCAGCAAGCCTATACTCCGCAGGTTTCTGTTCCCGGGTATCACAGGAATCGCATATACCGCTGAGATTGCAGCACAGACCAGAAGGAGAATCCAAATATGAATCGGAAGATAACTCAGGTGGTATAATGCAAGTACCAGGCTGATCAGGCTGAAAACCGCCAGAGCACGAAGTCCTCCAGGCACCCTCAATGAATGCTTGCCTGGTTCAAGCCCGTATTTG
>JARRLI010000085.1:0-7077 GCA_037387145.1 Robiginitalea sp.
TGAAACCCAAGGGCAGGAGAGCGGCCACCGAGGGGCATTCATAAACCTCCCCTTCTGCGCCCTGCATCAGGATACGGATTGGATACACCTGTTTTTGCTCATACTCCAATAGGGCCTGTCTGCAATTTCCGCAGGGAGCTGCGGGTATGCTAAGCTTTTGCACCCTTCCCGAGGCTGAAATCGCAACGGAAAGAATCCGTATACCAGGATGCGTAGCACCAGCGTGGAATACAGCTACGCGCTCTGCACATAAGCCAGAGGGAAAGGAGGCGTTTTCCTGGTTATTCCCAATAACTACCTCCCCGGATTCCAGAAGCACCGCTGCACCTACCTGAAATCCCGAATATGGGGCGTAAGCTCCGGTCCTTGCTTCACGGGCCCTGGTTAACAGCGATTGATCCTGATCCGATAATTCTTCGACTCCTTCAAATATCTTGAGATCAAATCCCAAATGTCGTTTCTCCATATCTAAAGATACACCAAATGATAAAATAGGATGTAACGAAAAACCCGCCGGATGGCGGGTTGTCTGTAAATCGTAATGAAAGGGTTAATCGTTGTAGAATTCGCTGCCCAGGTTGAAGGTAAGTGAGAACCTCAATGTATTCTCCAGTGGATTACGCACCTGTGCCGTGGAAAACAGGTACGACAGGTCTATCTGTGCATTCTTATATACAAAACCTGCACCGAGGCTGAAGAATTTCCGGAAGCCCGTCTCTTCACTTTCATTGAAATAACCTGCACGGAGCATAAAGGCTTCCCTGAAAATATATTCCGCCCCAAGGGCCCAGGTAATTTCCTTTAATTCTTCACTGAAACCGTCGGGAGCATCTCCAAAGGACTTGAAGATCCCCTCGAACCAGCCGATGTTTTGATATTCTTCATTATCACTTGCATCAATTACACCATCCCCATTGAAATCCTGGGGGGTAGGCACCAGCAACTTGTTGAATTCACCTCTTAATGCCAGGACATTGTCATAGTCAAAAATGAAATCAAAACCACCACCCAAACCCAGGTTCGTCGGGATGAAGTTCTCCTGTCCTGCATTATCATATCTGATTTTAGGGCCAATATTGGAAATGTTGAACCCCCCGACCCAACGGCCATCAAAACTATCATATGCCTTTTCCCTTCCTCGGTAATATCCGCCAATATCTACTGAAAAAGTGTTCCCATCCTGCACGGCATTGCCCAATTGCGGGATTTCCAGGTTGGAGCTGATATAACGTCCGGTAATGCCCATGGAGAATTCCTCGCTGAGTTTAAGGGCATAGGATCCGTCTATGGCCAGCTCATTGGGTTTGACGAGAACACCCTCTTCTATAAAGGAATTCCGCAATTCAATTTCACCCAGCGTGAAGTAGCGCAGGGAAACTGCGAAGGCACTTCGTTCATTGATTTTATTGAAATAGCTCCCGTTCAGCAGGGCGATGTCCGTAATAATGCTTTCCAGATAGGGAGTATAACTTATCCCGATCCCCGATTTCCTTTCGGCAAATGCATATTTTGCCTGGTTCCACTGCTGCGAAAATGCATCGGTAGAACTCGCAACACCTATATCGCCCATGGCAGAAGAACGGGCATCAGCCGCAATGGTAAGAAAAGGGACCGCAGTGGTAATAACCCGATCCTGATCCTGAGAATAGGAAATAACTTTTTCGCATCACTATCATGTAAATCCCAGAGGGATGATTAGAATGTGTTCTTTTGTTTATCAGATGAGTAACAGACTCCTAATATACTTGTGGAAACGGGATATTTACAAAAATCTTATGCCAAAGTACTCTAATTTACGAGCAATTACCCTTATCCTCCTGTTGTGCTATGTTAACATTACCTGTAAAGTGAGACCAACTTTCAATTAAAACCAAAACATCCCGATGCAATAAAGATGATCTAATCAAAAAATTACAATCATTTATACTACATGCAGTTATTCCCCGTTATTGAAAGCAAACAAGGCCGTTTGTGGATTTGTTCCAGACGGCATGAATTTTTTGGCAGGGACGTAAAATATAATAGTTAATTGCCCGTTTATTTAGCCGAAACCAACAAGTTTTAAACCTACTGAAGGCCTCTCGGGGCCTGAGACGAAACCTAAGTCCTAAATACAAATGAAACAATCACGTATCAGCGCATTCGTAACGGCAGCCCTGGTTATAGGGTCCCTGAATTTGCAAAGTTGCAAGAAGTCTTCAGGATCCAGTAATACCTCAAGGGCAACCGGATGGAAAATAAATGCCAAGGAAGGCGGTTTCCAGTACAATTCCGATTTCAAGGAACAGGAAACAGCTCCCGGGCTTGTTTTCATTGAGGGAGGTACCTTCACAAAAGGTAAAGTACAGGATGACGTCATGCACGATTGGAATAACACCCCTACAACCCAGCACATTCAGTCCTTCTATATGGATGAAACCGAGGTGACCAACGTAATGTACCTGGAATACCTCGATTATCTGAAAAGCGTATACCCGCCTGAGGATCCGAAATACACCAATATTTATGTGGGGGCACTCCCCGATACTCTGGTTTGGAGAAATCGGTTGGGCTATAATGAAACCATGACGAACAACTACCTCCGCCATCCGGCCTATGCTGAATACCCGGTGGTTGGAGTTAACTGGGTTCAGGCAACACAGTTTGCCAAGTGGCGTACGGACCGGGTGAATGAAGCCATGCTGGAGCGTGAAGGATATCTGGCAGATGATGTGAAGTACCGTGCTATGAACGGAGAGATAGCGGGCACCTTCAGTACGGAAGCTTATCTTAACAATCCAAAATCCGTTTACGGCGGTGAAATTGATACACTGATGGGCAAGCAGAAAAAAGATTCTGTGCCTGCCTTCGCCAAGCGCAGCAGTGGAATTCTGATACCTGAGTATCGTTTACCAACTGAAACGGAATGGGAGTACGCGGCCCAGGCTCTGGTCGGGACCCGGGAATACAACAACTATCGAGGGCGTAAGAAATACCCATGGGAAGGAGATTATACCCGTAGCGGACAACGCGTTGGGCGGGGAGACCAGCTTGCCAATTTCAAGCAAGGTAAAGGAGATTACGGCGGGATTGCCGGATGGTCAGATGACGGGGCGGATATAACTGCTCCGGTAAAATCCTACAAGCCAAATGACCATGGTCTTTATGACATGGCAGGGAATGTAGCTGAGTGGGTTGCTGATGTTTACAGGCCTATTGTGGATGATGAAGTCAGTGATTTCAACTACTACAGGGGTAATGTCTTCATGAAGAAGGCTATTGCTGAGGATGGAAAAGTTAAAGTCCTCCCTTCGGATGGAATCGTGTACGATACATTACCGAACGGCAAGATCGTGGCCGTCAACCTTCCGGGAGAAGTGGAAATGGTCCCTGTGGATGATGAAGACACCTACCTGAGGACCAATTTTGCCAAGAGTGATAACCGGGGCTACAGGGACGGGGATCCCAGTTCCTCCAGGTTCTTTGAAAGATTTGCCGATGAGGAAAACGAAAACCAGGCCAGCATGTATAATTCACCCGAGCACAAGGTAGAAAGGGATGAAGAAGGACAACTCGTCCGGGAGTACGATAAGAGCAACTACCGTACGACGCTGATCAACGACGAGGTTAGGGTATATAAAGGAGGATCATGGAGAGACCGCGCCTACTGGCTCGATCCAGCTCAGAGAAAATACCTGCCCCAGTACATGGCTACCGATTATATAGGATTCCGCTGTGCGATGTCCAGAGTTGGTTCCAAGTCTAAAACCAAAAACAAGACGGTACGCGGAAAGAAAGTTAAAAAGTAATATTCTACAGTACTTTACAAAAAGCCCTGACTATTCGGTCAGGGCTTTTTATATTTACCCTGATGACCTTAGAAAATATTTATTCCCTCTTCCTCAAATCCGAAGGGGTATCCACAGATAGCCGGGAAGTCCCGAGGGACAGTCTTTTCTTTGCCCTGAAAGGCCCTAATTTCAATGGAAACGCCTATGCCGAAGCTGCCCTGCAAAAAGGGGCAGCCTTTGCTGTGATAGATGAGGAGGAATTTGCCGTCAGTGATAAGACTATCCTGGTACCGGATGCCCTGAAATGCCTTCAGGAACTGGGAACTCATCACCGCAGGCAATGCAAGGCCACTGTAATCGCCCTTACGGGCAGCAATGGAAAAACGACGACCAAAGAACTTATAGCATCTGTACTGAGCAGGCAGTATAATACTATGGCCACCAAAGGTAACCTGAACAACCATATAGGGGTACCCCTGACGCTCCTCCGCATCAATCCAGAAACCGAAATGGCAGTAATTGAGATGGGAGCCAACCATCAGAAGGAAATTACTTTCCTGAGCCAGCTTGCAGAACCTGATATGGGTTACATTACCAACTTCGGCAAAGCACATCTGGAGGGTTTTGGAGGGATTGAAGGTGTTATCAAAGGGAAAAGCGAGCTTTATGATTATTTGAAGGCTTCCGGTAACATGATCTTTCTGAATGCTGACGACCCGATCCAGCGTGAAAAATTACAGGATTATCCGAAAAAGACAGGCTTCAGTACAACTGACCCCGGGTATTTTGTAATTGAGGACCTGGGGGCTTCACCTTTTGTGCGGCTCCGTGTGGAAGGCACCACAATCCAGACCCAGCTGAGCGGTGGCTATAACTTCAGCAATTGTGCGATTGCCGTCCTGATGGGAAAATACTTCAATATCCCACTGCCTGAAGTAAAAAATGCCATCGAAAGTTATGTTCCGGATAACAACCGCTCACAACTTCTTAAGAAAAAGGACCTGGAAATAATACTGGATGCTTACAATGCCAACCCAAGTAGTATGTCCGTGGCCCTGAGGCACCTTTCAGCCCTGAATACACCTAACAAAATAGCTATTTTGGGAGATATGTTCGAGCTGGGCGACGAGGCCGGCCGTGAACATCAGGCGATAGCAGAACTGGCGCAGTCCCTGGGGTTCGAACAAGTTTTGCTGATCGGGAAGGAATTCTCAGTCACAAAATCTCATGCAAGGTGTTTCCCGGACTTCGAGTCGCTGGCTGCCTACCTCAATGCAAGCCCCCTGCAGGGTCCTGCTACTGTGCTGATCAAGGCTTCCAGGGGAATGGCGCTGGAAAGAGTGTTGGACGTGCTCTGACAACCGGCATGGCCTTTTTAATTTCCCACATGGTATTTACCCCGACTTCGCAAGCTGGCCACAACTTGGGGTTTGGAATTTGGCCCGGTCCGAAATGAAAAAACCCGCGCCTGTCAGCACGGGTTTTCCATCGGATGTGGGATATACTGGATTCGAACCAGTGACCTCTGCCCTGTCAAGGCAGCGCTCTAAACCAACTGAGCTAATATCCCCTGAAAGGAAGCGCAAGTTCGGAAAAATAACCAAAGGTTAAAAATGCCTTTTGATTTTGTTTGAACGTTAATTTTTGTGAAGGGAACCCCCATACTGATCTGGGTCATTTCATATGGGTAGTCATGGAGTTAATTTCGCTTGTGAAAGAACTGATTGTTTAATCTCAAAATTCAATGTCTTATGACCTTAGTTAAATTTAAAAAACGACCTTTCGGGAACCTGATGACACAGGACTTCTTTGATTTGGATAAGTTTTTTGACAACCGCATGTGGAAATCCGGATTGATGGAAACCGATTTCTGGAATGGAAAGACCGTAGAACCGGCCATGAACATTAAAGAAACGGAAGACTATTTTGAAATTGAATTAGCTGCTCCGGGATTTACCAATAAGGACTTCAATGTCACTATTGAAGATGGCTACCTGAATATTTCCGCCGAGAAGGAGCTCTCTAAAGAAGAAAAGGAAGATGAATACACCAGAAGGGAATTCAACTACACTGCCTTTGAGAGATCTCTTATGCTTCCCGAGTCCGTGAAGGAAGAGGAAATCAAGGCTAAATATGATGACGGTATACTCCGCTTCAGGTTGCTGAAAAAGGAAGAAGCCAAAAAAAGGCCTCCGAAAGTTATTGAAGTAGGCTGATAAAGCTCTTCATTTCCAGGATCCCTGCATTGCAAATTATCATTTGTCCATAGGTGCCGCAATGCAGGGATTCTTATCAATCGCCCTTTCCGGAAGGGAATTCACGGGCCTTCTTTATTTGTTTCTGTGCCTCCCGATAACCGAGTTGAAATATAGTATCCAGTTCCCTTTCCATAAAGGTGTTGAATTTCCGAAGTTCCTGTGGATAGACAAGGAGGTCACAGAGCTCAAACTTGCGTAGCGAATCCATAGCTGTTTTCATCTTCAGCACCCGATCCAGGACGTGTATTGAATGGCGGATTTCGGACTTGGAGATCTTTTCAAAGGGATTTACGTAAATCCCAATTAGGTAATCCGTTTCTTCTTTTAACAGATCCACAGGGAAATTGTTCAGCACTCCCCCGTCTACATAGTAGCCGTTTCCAATTTCCACCGGGGCAAAAACACCAGGGAAAGCCGCGGAAGCCAATAAAGGCCTGATAAGAGGTCCTTCACTGAATACCTCCAATTTTCCATTGAGGATATTGGTAGCCGTTACCCGCAGAGGTATGTCGAGGGCGTCAAAATCATCTTTAGGAAGCAGCTTGGAAAAAGCCGTATAAAAGTTTTCGGGATCTACCCATCCTGGCTTCCCAAAAGCAAAGTTCCCAAAGCTCAACAGCTGGAGCCCTTTAAAAAACTTCAGCATGCGCTCAGTGGGAATTCCCCGGGCATAAAGTGCCCCAATAGCCGCTCCGGCACTGGTTCCGGCTATAATATCCGGAACGATATCTGCCTCCTCTAAGGCTTTCAGGGCGCCAATATGGGCAATTCCGCGGTATCCCCCGCCAGAAAGTACCAAACCTGTTCTCATTGGACGTGTATTAGAAGCCCAAAAGTAAGGCTGGACAGCACGTTCATGCATGACCGATGTCATATAAAGGCTGCGGTGACCAACCTACCTTTACACAAAATACCCATTCCGCACCTTGGAACCAAGGCCCACAAGACTTCTGGGAGAAAATATACAAGCCCTGAATGCGAATTTCCACGACCTTGTCGGAAGCCTCTGAACCAATATGGGGAATGCAGATTATCTCATAGCCTATGAG
>JARRLI010000086.1:0-11758 GCA_037387145.1 Robiginitalea sp.
GTTGCAGGATCCCCAGAACCAGATAATCATCTCTCCCCCTCCAAAGACGCCCCCTGAGATTACCCCCATGGGCGGTGTTCAAAAATATGTCCAAATCGATCTGAAGGACACATTGCAGGAAAACACGACCTACACATACAACTTCGGCCAGAGCATCGTCGACAATAATGAAGGGAATCCAAACAATTTTCTCACCTACGTGTTCTCTACAGGAGACTATATAGATACCCTTACCCTTGGAGGGGTTGTTGCGGATGCCTTTGAGCGAAACGCAGACCCGTTCATCAGTGTAATGCTCTATGAAATCGATTCTGCATTTACCGATTCTGTTATTTACAAACAACCGCCCTACTACATCACCAATACGCTGGACAGTGCCGTGACCTTCAGTTTGAACAACCTGAAGGCTGGATCTTATCGCCTTATTGCCCTGCGGGATGTAGGTAAAAACAATGTCTTTGACCAGGGAGTGGATAAGATCGGGTTCGTACCGGATACCATTGTAGTTCCCACGGATTCGATTTATCTGTTGCGGCTGTTCAACGAAATCCAGGACTATAACGTGCTGCCACCTTCCTTTGCGGCGACCAATAAGATCATCTTCGGATATAACGGGGAAGATCCCCCGGAAATCTCATTGCTGACGCAACTTCCGGACAGTGTAAGTACCTTGATTACCAAAGCGAGGGACAAGGATACACTCAATCTTTGGATCACCCCTTATGAAGCCGATTCCCTTATTTTTGTCCTAAAGCATCCAAGGCTGGAAAGCCGGTTAGACACCTTCAACCTGAAACCCGTCAAATCCGCAAAAGACTCCATGCTTTATTCCTGGGATCCCTCATCAGGGCTCAATTTTACGGACACCGTATTCCTGAACGCCAACCTGCCGCTTTTGGAATTGGATACTACAAAGTTCACCCTTTTGAACAAGGATAGCCTAAAAGTTGCGCTGGTCCCCAAACTGGACACCATCACCAACCGGGTACATCTGGATTTTCCCAGGGACCCCAATGAGGTCTATTTCCTCGAAGTCCTCCCAGGGGCCCTCACGGATTTTTTCGGAGACATGAACGATACCCTGAGAACACGCTGGAATACAGGAAGCCCTGCTGATTATGGCAACCTGAGGTTCAGTGTTCAGGGGAACCTGGAATTCCCCCTGATCGTGGAGCTTCTGGATAATCGGGAATCCCTTGTGCGAAAGAAATACGTACAGGAGTATAAAGAAATTCAGTTTCGCTCATTAACTCCTGGTAATTATCGGATTCGGATCATCTTTGATGCCAATGAAAATGGAAAGTGGGACACGGGCAACTACCTGAAAAAGATCCAACCCGAACGCGTCCTTTATTATCCCGGAACCATCGAAATGAGGGCAAACTGGGAGAAGGTAGAAACCTTTATGATCTCAGAGTAAAGGAATCCCGGTCTTCCAGGAACCGTGTTCTAAATGGTTTTTGCTGAGGGTAAGTCTGAGAACGGCTTCCTCCTCTGAATAGGTGATCCGCTCCCCCATACTGTCATATGCAGCACTGTGGCCACTGTAGTCCAGGTCATTAGGGTCGGTTCCCACCCGGTTTACACCCAGTACATAGGCCATGTTTTCAATAGCCCGTGCCCGAAGCAGCGTATCCCAGGCGGAGACCCGCGGGCTCGGCCAATTGGCTACATATATCAGAACATCGTAGTTGTCGGTATTCCTGGACCACACCGGAAATCTCAGATCATAGCATATAAGTGGGCAGAAGGTAAACCCCCTGAAATGTATTACGTTTCTGTGCGTACCCTTCTGATAGACCTTATCCTCTCCGGCCAGGGTAAAGGTATGGCGCTTGTCATAGGTATCGAATTGACCGTCCGGCTTCATAAAGATCAGGCGGTTGTAGTACTGTTTCCCCTCCAGGAACACAACGCTGCCGACCAATGCAGCATCTGTACGGAAGGCCTGCTGCTTCATCCATTCCAACGTAAGGCTGCCTTCCTCCCCGGAAATATTTTGGGGGTTCATCGTAAACCCCGTAGTAAACATTTCAGGTAAGACGATGAGATCTGAGGCCTTTCCCAACGCCTCTATCTTTTTGGAAAAATGCTTGCGGTTTGCCTCCGGATCTTCCCAGAATAGTGAGGATTGTATGAGGGCTACTTCCATAGTCATGGGGTTGGATTTCAAGATTTGTGCTCGAGCAGGGGGAGGAGTGAATCCAGACCCTGTGTGCGTGCATAATACAGGGCCGAATGCCCCTGAGCATCGAGTGCCTGCACATCAGCTCCACATTCCACAAGGAGCCTGGCTATACCTATCCTGTTGAAGGTAACGGCAAATATAAGACAGGTACCTCCCATTCCATTTCTGGCATTGACATCTGCCCCTGCTTCCACAAGGCGCCTGGCCATTCCCTCATATCCCTTAAAACAAACTCCCATAAGGGCCGTATTCCCCGATCCATCCCGGTCGTCCACAGGGGCACCTTTATCAATTAGTTCATCAACCACCTCTTCATGGTTGTAATAGGCAGCCATGATAAGGGGGCTTGAACCGCGCTGGTCCCGTGCGTGGACCAGATCCGGCTGGGTCTCCATGCTCTTCCTGATTGCCTCCAGATTCCCGTCCCGAATCTGGTTGAAAAAATCCATTGTTTCCATACGTTGTAAAAATAAGGGAATTGATTGCGAAAGCCCAATGCCGTGCATGGATTAATGAATAACAAAACTCAGGACAACACAGGTCCAAAACGGGAAGTTGATTAGTTTGGATGTATGCCAGGGGTGAAATCCTGTGGGGCTTCCTGGGGTTGTTTCAGTGTCCCATATCCGCCTGAGTCATTAAAGATGATCCACTCAGAAGGTCTGAATTCGGGAGAAGCAAGAACAATTGTATCCCGCCTCAATGCCTTGCCATCCTCAAATTCATGTGCCGTGCCGCTGCCATCGGTGCCGGGAATTCCAAAAGAATCCACGACATTCCCGAATGGATCGACGAGTTCCATGGAATCATCTCCATTTGAATCTGCAGGGCCATTGCGCGGTACGATAAGATCCGGGGGGAATCCATAAGTAGCTTCAAAGACATCCGGGTAGGCACTCAGCACAAATGTCCCTCCCGCCAGAATTTGAACATCATCCAATGATACGGAAGATCCGACTTCAGTATTTGCATTGGTAAAACGACGAATTTCCCATCCATGCAGGGCAAATAGGGAATCTGATGCATTAAATAGTTCAATGAACCGGGCTTCCGGGATGTTGTCAGGGTCTGCGATCTCTGAAATCAGGATTCGATCAGAGGATTTTTTTACAAACCGTTCTTCACACCTGACATCAAAAAGCCTGAGATCCTCCGGGCTTCTGATCACCAGTTCGAATTGATTCCTGTAGCTGGTCAGCACTCCAACAGCACTTCCATGCCCCCCGGGAATGGAATCCGAATGAAAATCTGAATAGCCGCTATTGCGAACATCCAGGGTATTGCCCCGGCAATCCATTAAGCTGCGGCGGGTCTGCTGACCGCTTTCAGCAAAAGGCCTTCCCACCTCAGCAGCAACAAATTCAACCTGCTGTATATGTACAAGGGTATTGAGCATTTGTTCCGATAGGGAATCTATTTCCACTTTTGTGGCCCCCGGGCTAACCGGCTCTGAGCATAACACCTTGAGGTGTTTTCTGACCAGGGAAGCGGGAAGCCTTCCCACGGTTACCGTTCCAAATAATGGAAAAGCACCCCCAAGCTCATAGGACCCTCCCGATTTTCCGAAGTAAAGTCCTTCCAGGTTAATGGCAACTCGCGACCCTACTGGAAATAGTGAATGGGACTCAAGAAGATCCGTATAAACTACTATTCCACCACCGGGATCGGCCGGTTTTTCCTGAATATAGATTTCTCCAAAAATATTGGACGTTTTATCTGTTGAGACAATATATCCTTCCCATTGTAGCTGGTCCCTGATACGCATGGTATTCCCCTGGTAAATATCTTTCAGGTTTTCCAGGGAAATTTTCTGTGCCCCAAATGCTGTACAATCCGGTCTGGGAATTTCAAACTCCGTTTCAGGCCGGCAGCAGATGAGGCAAGCACCAATAAAAAGCACTCTGGCTGGGGATATCAGATTCCTCATGATGATATAGTTTAACGAAAGCTCCAGCTCAGGTTAAGAAAAAAGGATCTTTTTGAGCCGGGCCAGAATTTTGTACCAAAAGATGGTTTCCCGCTTAGGTGATCCTGATACCACTGCAGGTAATTCCCATTACGCCCCTGCTGATATCCTCCTGAAAGAAAATCGCGATCGAACAGATTTACAATACTTATAAATAAGCTCACATAATGGGGTCCCCATTTCCAGGATCTCCCCCCTGTAAGGTTGAGGAGGTATACTGGTGGAAGAGGCCTTTGAACAAGAGCTTTGCGAAAATCCTCTTCCCCTGCGCCCTCAACTGTTTGTCCCGTTGAGGGATCCAGTCTGAAGCTTTGGGTACTGCGTATGAAGGACAGGTCCGGGTAATGGCCATCCATATAGTTAGCCGTAAGGCCCGCCCACCAGTACGAGGGGGATCGGTAATGCATCCCCAGGGAAAAGGCCCGGGAAGGACCGCTGGCAACCTTGCGGTTTTTGATGGTTGCCGTTCCCAGGGCCAATCTTCCATTTTTATTGAGGAATGTCCCTTCCTCCTCCCCGGGAACATAGAAGAGTGAAACCCGGGGGTCACTGGCATACCGGTGATCCCCCAGGGCCAGGACGCTGCTGATTTCCAGGGATGGACTAAGGGTTAGTTCAAGTCCTATTTCGAGGCCTTTGTGCAAGACATCCAGGCCGGTGGTCACCTCCTGTACAAATGCAGATCCGTAGCCTGAGTCCGTAAAGAAGAAATTAATTTCGGAAAGAGTTTGTATTCGGGTGTACTATGCGCTGGCACGGGAGGAAAGAATTCCACCCCTGAGATAGTAGGAGGTTTCGAAAGCCTGTATTTTTTCAATGGGTATATCAGGAAGGGTTTTGAAGTGGTCCCTTGCATTTATAAAGAGATTCCGGACGGCAGGGGGTTCCTCCAGCAGTGCAGCATTTACCTGCCATCGGTTTCTTCCATCGATAAAGAAATTTCCGCCCCATTTTAGTTGTCTGGAGGGAAGTGACAGGCTTTCTCCCAGGCCTGCAGAATTCTCTGGATAACGCTCATTGCGATACAGGCCTTCGCGCCTGATTTCCCTCATTCCGTAACAGGCGGCGAGAAAAGCATTCCACCTGGGATAATCCAATTCCAGAGAGGTGAATAACTCCCAGTGCCTGGCGTGGATCAGGTAGTTGTAACCTACACGGTCCCCTTTTGTCTTCTCAAGGGTTCCATCCAGATCGTTACGCGTATTACTGAAAGGATCCAGATCCTTATGCAAAGCAGCTCCCAACAGATCGTCGAGAAGGGCGTAATTGTGCGTCAGGGCTTTCCTGTAGAGTGCCCCGGACCTCAACCTCCACCGCTGGCCAAGTTTGAGGGCAGAAAACGCATTGAATGAGACTTGCTGCTCATCACTACGGTCGGAAAGGAGGAGATACGCAGCGGATTCAGGAGTAAGCCTGTTCTGATTTGCCTTATAGAGTTCCCCCCACCTGATTTGTGATGAATTCAGGAAATCCTCCCGGGAAGCTTCAGCGCTCAGCAGGTTTGGGCCTGTCGGGCTGTTCCAGTAATAGGAGGGTAGGTTCCTGTAATAGGCTGGATCCGGATTGGGTGCGTTAAAGTATGCAAGTCGAGAACGAAATTGTGTTCCCCGCTGAAATGCTCCTGCCAATGTACAGGAAAACGAATCTCCCTTGAATCTGTATCTGAAATTCAAAAAAGGTTCCCCTATATAACGCATACGGGCATTCCGAACTTTTCCATCCTGAAGCCCCCAATATGGATTGTATGAGCTGCCCCGGAGTTCCAAAACCTCAGCAGTTATCGCCGATGAACGCCCCCTGTAATTCGACGCATAAACACCAACAAGGGAGAAATCGTGTTTCTCTGAAGGTTGATACCCAAGACTGAGCAGGAAGGAAAAAGCTTCATAAGGTGTGCCTTCTATGTGTGACTGGCGGGCAAATCGCCTGGAAGCTGACAACATAATGCCCCATCCCCGGTCACCAATACCAGTGTTATAGGTCCCCATGAACCGGTACCTGTAATTTCGGTTCGAAGTACTGCTCGTAAAACGAAATCCTTCCCTGGTCCCGAAGGGGCTTACATCGATTCGGGTGATCCCCAGCATGGAACCAAAACCGGGTGGAGCAACTTCCAGGCCCAACTGATGCTGTTGATTCCTGATACCGACTATCAAATCCGCGTATCCTGAAAAAAGCCGGGCTCAAGTCAAACGCAACGCGGTTGAGAAAAACATCCCGACTGGCCTGTAAAAATTCAGAACTTCCCGACAGTAGTTCCTCCTCAAATATATCCGCCTCACTGAGGGTGATAAACTGTTCTGGGGGAACTTCTTCCAGGACCGGTTCCAGATAGATAACTCCTAACTCTAAATCGCTGGCAGTTTCAATAAGGGGAATACGTTTACTGATAAAATCTTTGTGAGCCAGCAGGCAAACCACCGAATCCGCCCCAAAAGGCAGGTACATGGAAAACCGACCCTGATCCTCCGTGCGGACCCACAGACTTTCTCCCTCCAATTCTACCAGCACTCCATCCAGGGGTTCATGGGTAGAGGCATTCCTTACCTGCCCCGTTAAAAGTGAGGTTTGTCCCATAACAGCCGGAGCCACAAAAAACCCGAAAAACAGGATTTGGAGAATCGTGTAAAGCAAAACCTTGGACATTCTACGGGGAAAAATGGTATGCCGCTAAATAAGACTGCCCCGGCGCATGCGCCTTGCAGTTGCAGGGCATAGATTTAGAAAAACACAAAATATGGTCTGCCGCATATTGCTTCCCCTCCTTTTCCTGACACAGGTACTCCCAGGGCTCAGTCAGCCAAACAGGACGGTGAAAAAACGGTTCCTGTTGCGCACAGTGGCCTTCTACAATCTTGAGAATCTGTTCAATACCGTGAATGACAGCCTGGTCCATGACGATGAACATACCCCCGGGGGTTCCTATGGCTGGACGGATAAGCGATTGGAAAGAAAACTGGACAACCTTGCCCGCGTATTGGGAGAAATTGGCAAGGAGTACGGTGCCAACCCTCCCGACCTGATCGGGGTGTGCGAGGTAGAAAACATTTTGCTTCTGGAACGCCTTGTAAATCGACCGCCCTTATACAACTACCCCTATGGCATAATCCATTTCGATTCACCTGATCCAAGAGGAATAGACGTGGCTTTGATTTACAGGAAAGACCGTTTTTTCCCTTTGGACCAGCAAAGTTTCCGTTTGTTGATCCACAACGCAAACGGGAGGAGAAAATATACTCGTGATCAATTGGTGGTATCCGGTTTTCTGGACCAGGACCCTGTATTCTTCCTGATTAACCACTGGCCTTCCCGGGGCGGCAATGCCCATCTAAACCGGGAATACCGCAAGGATGCTGCCCTGCTTCAGCGCAGGTTGATCGATTCGATTTTCCAGCGTCATCCGGATGCTAAAATCATATCTGCAGGAGATTTCAATGACAACCCCAAAGACCCAAGCCTCAAAATCCTGAAGGGGAAACACCAGGCTGAAGCCCGGGATCGAAGCCTGTTTAATCCTATGGAAGCATTCTACCGCTCAGGGGTGGGAAGCCTGGCCTATCGGGACCGCTGGAATCTGTTTGACCAAATCCTTTTCAGCCGTGCATGGATAGAGCCAGAACCGAACACCTACAGGTTTTGGAAAGCTGGAGTTCATCAACCTGATTATCTTAAAAACAGGGATGGAAGGTTCCAGGGGTATCCATACAGAACACATGCCGGGGGGCGATACCAGGGAGGATACAGCGATCATTTCCCCGTTTACGCCTATTTGATAAGACCTGCCGGGAAAGAGGCTAATTAAGCCATTGCGCCCATGGGATACGGCTCAGGATCAACAAAAGGCCCAGCCCATAGAACAGGGCTATACTGCGGAACTTCTTCTTCCCTTCCATGAATCTCTTGTGCCTCGACCATCCTATGGTGATCAGGACAATAGCAATGATGTTGATAAAGGGATGCTCCAGGGCTAATAGGCGGGCTGCCGGGGTCAGGCCACCCACGCCAAATTGCTGGATTGCGCTAAAGCCACTGGCCGATACGAAGTAGAGTATCAATCCCAGTACTAATTGCAAATGGCTTAGTATTAAAGCAAATAAACTTATTCTAAAATCCTTCTCCAGGGTAAACATCCGGTCCTTTACAAGGCCTAGGATAGCATTGGCCACGGCAATAAACAGGATAGCCAGGGCTACATATGCCAGGTAGGAGTGTACATTTTGCAATATTTCCATAACGATGCATTTGCACTAAAGGTAAACTTTTTGGTATAAAAAACCCCGGCACATTGGCCGGGGTTTGCTATTTCCATTCAAAAGATTAGTTGAAGATGTATCGGATTCCCAGTTGCATCTGCCACCTGGAGGATGCGATTCCGAAATCGTCAAGTTCCGTAATATTTGGAGTTCCATCTTCATTTACCACCGCGTTGTTTACTTCGAAGGTTGGGGTCCCGTCTGTAGAAACCGTTGTCAGCGGGGCCACCTCGCTCCGGATGAAGCGACGTTTTCCCCAATCCTTATTCAACAGGTTGGTGAAGTTGAAGATGTCCGCAGAAAACTGGAAGGTATGTTTATTCTCTCCTGTAGTGAAACTAAAGTCCTGCAGGAATTTTAGGTCTAGTACATGGCTCCATATTCCCTGGGAACCATTGCGTTCTGCATATTTGCCTCGCCGCTCATCGAGATAGTCAATGCTGCTGATAAACGTGTCCAGGCGCTCCCACTCGGCCGCCGGATCGTCCCCTACCAGGATTATTTCACTCTCATCCCGGGGAATGTAGATCAGGGCATTGTCCCTTGAATCATCGTTCAGGAGGTCACGCCCCTCGTTATAGATAAAGCTGTAGGGCTGGCTTTGATATCCTTCATAGAAAAGTGCCACGGTAGTTTTGAGATTATCATTCCATGGGATTTCATAGGATACATTGGCGGTAATCCGGTTACCCAGGGAAAAATCCGAGCGTGTCACAGGCAGGTTGGAGTTCTTTCCGTTTACCGTCTGTATGTTACGCCACTGGGAGCTGTTCTGAGAGGACGTCCCGTCGAAGACCTTATAGGAGTCCCCGAAGGTGTACGCAACCTGCCCGGCAAATCCGTTCTCAAAGGGTTTCCGCAGGGAGAATGTCCAGTTATATGCATATCCCCCTCCGGTATTGGAAGCGAGGTAGACCCCCCGGTATGTGGGATCGATCAAGTCTCTTCGATCATAGAAAGGACGGTTGTCCGGACCTTCATAAAACCCTTCCGGACCTTTAAGGTTAAGGTTTTCATAGTATACGTCTGTAATTACATCCGTCCAAAGGAAGTCTGCCGTGGCAACAAGATTCCAGAAGGGCAGGCGCTGGTCGACGGCAATATTGTACTTGACTACCTGCGGCAATTTGAAATCCTTCGCGATCAGGTCTACATTTCCGCCGGTACCCCCGGATCCGGGTTCCGGATCCTCGAACTGGTTGTTCACATCCGGCTCAAAGGGCTGACCGAATTCAAACATGAACCCACCGGTTACCCCATTATTATTGTAGGTGCCTCCGGGCCATACCAGGGGAAGTCTGGAGGTAAAGACACCCAGGCCTCCGCGGACCTGTGTCCTTCCTTCATCGTTTATGTCCCAGTTAAACCCGATACGGGGGGCAAACATTGGTGTAGGGTCTATTCCCTGTCCTACCCGGGCTCCCTGCAGATTCTTGCCGCTTGCTTCAAGCAGCGGGATAGTCCGTTCATTGAAGTCGGTGTTTTCTATACCATCGCTCCAGTATGGAATGTCGATCCGCGCCCCAAGGGTTACCCGGAATTCGTCAGACATCTGAACCTCATCCTGTACATAGAATCCAGCCTGGAAGGTGTCAAACTCAGAAGCACCCGCAGACTCATCCCCTACGGCCCCGTCCCCGATAAGGGAATAGCCGTGCTGATACACGTCGGCATCCTGACTGGTGAGGAACTGGTTCAACCCGGAAGAAAGGAGGTTTCCGGTATCATCAAACTGGTCTTCGAAGGTATAGTCTCCGTAGTTGTATGCGAAGAACAGGTTCTTTATATCGGCAAATTCGAGGTTCACACCAAGGGTAATATTATGACGGCCCGTGTAGATCTCAAAATTGTTTGTGATTGTAAAAACATCCTGATTCAGGAGGTTCGCAGTGGAGAAGGGTTCTGCACCGAAAGATATAGTACCACCCCCATCCTGGATGTCTACGGTTGGGAATGGATCACCCAGTGGATCCCGGTCATCCCGCACCCGGGTGTAGCCCAGGATCAGGCTGTTGGCAAACTTATTTCCAAAGCGGGAGTTTACCTCTAGGGCACATGAGTTTGTTTTGGTGTCAAAGAGCTCCGAACCATTTAAGTACCCGATGTTCCGGTTTCCGGAATTCCGGGCTTCCAGGTTACTGGCGTCCGTATATCCGTACCGGAAGGAAAGATTGTGGCTCTCGTTAATGTTCCAGTCGATCTTGGCAGTGATCCGGTTGCTCTCAAGGGTATTCGCATTCTGGTTGAATACCAGAGGATCATAGCCGTAATTATTGATCAGGAAATTCTCCAGGGTCTCCAGGTCTGCCAGGCTTGAACGCCCCGCATAGTTGCTAAAGTTAAATGGAGCCGGGAATTCGTCCTCCTGGCGCTCGTAATTGAGGAAGAAGAAGAGTTTATCCTTGATAATCGGGCCTCCTATACGTGCTCCATAGGTCTGGGATGTAAAATCACTCAGCTTTTCACGCTCTTCCCCTTCCCCTACCAGACTTGGTGGGGTCTTGCCTGCCAGGTCCTGGTTTCGCAGGCAACCGTAGACAGAACCTTCCCAGTCATTGGACCCTGAACGGGTAATGGCATTTATCGATCCTCCTGAAAACCCGGACTGGCGCACGTCAAAAGGGGCAATGTTAATCTGGAAGGTCTCGATCGCGTCCACGGAAAGCGGGTTTACCCCCGTTTGCCCTCCGTTGGTACCGGAACCGGCCAGTCCAAATACGTCATTATTTACCGCCCCGTCTATATAAATGGCGTTATACCTGTTATTCTGACCTGCCAGGGAAATACTAAACCCGTCATTCCCCTCCGTAACCTGGGCCTGGGGCGTAACACGGACGAAATCCGCGATAGACCGCGATGCGGCCGGCAGTGTCTGGACCTCCCTTTTGGTAATAGTCGTTTCAGTACCGGTTTTGCTCGCTCTGAACGTTCCCGTGCTGGGCCCTGTTACAAACACTTCTTCAAGGGCCATTGCAGATTCTTCAAGTTCAACGTTAAATTGCGAAGTCCGCCCCAGGGTCAGATAGACATTCTCCCGAATATCGGTTTCAAATCCTATGTATGAGAAAGTGATTCGGAATGGTCCTCCGGAGCGCATCCCGGATATCCGGAAGTAGCCGTCGAAATCTGCTGCAGCCCCATATTGTGTTCCTGTTGGCTGGTGAACCGCCACAATACTGGCCCCTCCCAGAGGTTCACCCTCCAGGTCGGTAATCTGTCCGCTGATCGAGGATGTGGTTACCCCTTGTGAAAACGAAAATGATACGCTGAGCATTACCAAGAGTGTCAGAATTAGTTTTTTCATATCGATGTGATTAGCATTAAAAAACACTGCAAAATTGACGTATAAAG
>JARRLI010000086.1:11811-15266 GCA_037387145.1 Robiginitalea sp.
TCCAATAATTAGTTGGAGGGTATCAATTTTATCAAAAAGTTCAACGTTTTAATTTGCAATGAATTATCGGTAGAAAAATTGCATTAACTGTGTTGTGGAACTGTCGTGATTGCCAAATCGGGAATCGGCAATTTCTTTGAGAATTGTGCTGGCCAGCTGCTTTCCGAGCTCTACCCCCCACTGGTCATAGCTGAAGATATTCCAGATCACCCCCTGTACAAAAATCTTGTGTTCGTACATGGCAATTAATGCCCCAAGGGTATGCGGGCTGAGGCGATCTATAAGTATTGTGTTGGTGGGTTTATTTCCTTCAAAGACTTTGAAAGGCGCTAAATGTCTTAGATCTTGACCGGAAAGACCCTGCATTTCCAGTTCGCGGGTTACCTGTTCTTCCGTTTTTCCATTCATTAGGGCTTCGGTCTGGGCAAAGAAATTGGCCATCAGTTTGTAATGATGCTCCAAATCCCCATGGAGGGAATGTCTGAAGCCAATGAAATCGGCCGGTATCAGTTTTGTGCCCTGATGTATCAATTGAAAAAAGGCATGCTGGGAATTAGTGCCGGGCTCTCCCCAAATAATCGTACCCGTTTGATAGTCCGCCTGGTTCCCGCTTCTGTCAATACGCTTGCCATTGCTCTCCATTACGGCCTGCTGCAGATATGCAGGCAATCTATGCAGGTACTGCGAGTAAGGGATAACAGCTTCGGTTTCCGCCCCGTAAAAATTGTTGTACCAGATGCTGAGCAACGCAAGAATCACAGGTATATTTTCCGAAGATTCGGCCGATTGGAAATGCCTGTCCATTTCCCTGGCACCCTCCAGCAGATTTGAAAAATTTGAATAGCCTATTGCCAGACAAATAGAAAGACCTACGGCACTCCACAGTGAAAAACGTCCGCCCACCCAATCCCACATGGGAAATACGTTGGACGCTGAGATACCGAATTCGGCTATTTTTTCTGTGTTAGTGGATACGGCTGCAAAATGGAGTGCGATGTCCTGACGGCTTGCTTTTTGGAGGAACCAATCCTTGATAGTTATCGCATTGCTAAGGGTCTCCTGAGTAGTGAAGGACTTGGATACCACAATGAACAAAGTGGTCTCCGGGTCCAATTTTTGGAGGGTTTCGTGAACATGATCCCCGTCTACGTTGCTCACAAAATGCAACCTGAGGTGGTTCCTGTAATATTGCAGGGCTTCGGTTATCATTACGGGCCCCAGGTCGGATCCACCTATCCCGATATTAACAACATCTGTAAACGCTTTTCCCGTGTAACCCTTCCTTTCTCCACTAATTACAGCATCGCTGAAGGCCTGCATGGCATTTCGAACCCCTGCGACCTCTTTGGCGATGTCAGCCCCATCCAATTCAATGGAATCCCTGGCATTTGAACGGAGGGCTGTATGCAGTACCGCCCTGCCTTCAGTCTCATTTATTGGATCTCCTCCGAAATAAGCATCAATGGCTTGCTGAAGGCCGCATTCCGCTGCGAGTCCCATCAAGAGTCCCATCGTCTGCTCCGTGATGCGGTTCTTGGAATAATCTACCAGAAAATCATTCCATCGAATGGTGAAACGGGATGCACGTTCCGGGTCGGAGGCAAAAAGGGTAGTAAGATGTTTGTTCTTTTCGAGTTCGAAGTGTTCCTGAAGTCTTTTCCAGCTGTCGGTTTGGGTTGGATTAATTCTGGGTAAGGGCATCCTCGGATTGGTTATACGTTAAAAGATCCTGCATTTCTTCCGTTGGGGCGTATTCGATGCAATCCAGCTGGTCCTTAACCGGGCTGATAAACTCGAAGTAACTGGGACGCAGTGCCTCTGCCAGTGGTTCAGCAGCCGGGAGGTCTTCCTTCAGTGGGTCAACCTGCCGCCCATTCTTCCAAAAGCGATAACACACGTGTGGACCACCCGAGTTTCCGGTCATACCTATCCAGCCGATTACATCCCCCTGCTGTACAAATTCTCCCCGCTTTACCTTCTGGGCCTTCATGTGGAGGTATTGGGTACTGTAGGTGCCGTTGTGCCGGATCTTGACATACTTGCCGTTTCCGCCTCTTCGGGTGGATTCGGTTACGACCCCGTCAGCCGTGGCAAGGATGGGAGTACCGATGGGTGCTGCATAATCGGTCCCGCGGTGCGGGCGCACCTTATAACCATAGTAGCGTATCTTTCGTTTGAGGTTGTACCTGGAAGAAAGACGCCCGAACTTAAGAGGCGCCCTGAGAAAAGTCCGCCTCAGATTGTTGGCTTCTTCATCATAGTATTCTACTACTCCAAGGGAATCATTGTGGTAGGAAAAGGCATAGAATGGCTGGCCGTTATGCTCAAAATAAGCTGCCTCGATCGGACCCACACCTGCATAGATGCTGTCATTGATGTATTTTTCCTGATAGACGATCCTGAACTTGTCTCCAGGATCCAGCTTGAAGAAATCAATCGTCCAGGCATAGATTTGGGACAGGTCGTATGTCAGATAATAGTCAAGTCCCTGCTCCACGATCACGTTGGACAGGGATCCCCCATCTGGAATAACTCCGGATGCCTCTTTCTGGACAAAGGTGACTTTCCGCTTGTCCTTGTAGGCGAGCACAGAATCCCGGAAATCAATCACCGTGTAATTAATTGGGTCCTGTTGATAAATGAAAACCTGGGCTACTTCAGCCGTATCTTTTGACTTCAGGATAAGATACGGTTTGCCTACGCGAATGCGGCGCACATCGAAGGTATCCTTATATTTTTGGGTCAGTTCGTATATCTTTGGATATTCGACCTTGTTTTCCTGCATCAATTCGCCAAAACTGTCGCCAGATCGGATCGTATCTGCAACTACCTTGAATTCGTCAAGATTGAAGCCGTATGCTATGGTCGGTTCTTTTGTAACTATGTGCTGCGATTCCACAGCAGACTCAGAGATTTCTCCTGGTTGGTCTTTGCAGGATAGAATGGCCAGTGCCATCAATAAAATGCCCCAATATACTCGCATGCCCTAATTCTATTTTTCCGGGTTTAGCAGATGCTCCACCCATTGTTTGCCCCAGTTCTCCAGAGTTTTAGCATCATGTACTTCTGGGAAAAAAACTATTTTCTGAAATCCAGGTGG
This sequence comes from Robiginitalea sp., assembly GCA_037387145.1. Lineage (GTDB taxonomy): Bacteria > Bacteroidota > Bacteroidia > Flavobacteriales > Flavobacteriaceae > Robiginitalea. The sequence continues at coordinate 14,912 of JARRLI010000086.1, forward strand.
AAGATACGTCTTCCAGTTTGTCCCTCCGGTGGCCTCAATTTCCTTGTCCTCCCTGTTGAGGTATCGGTAAGCTGAGCCCAGATGCATTAATGGCCAGTTTACGTTGGCATTGAGGTCCATCTGTTGTAACGCAGACTTTAGCCCTTTATTAGTCCTCCCTTTAGGCGGCAAATTTAGGTATTTATGATAAATTGTGTTCCCCAGGACCTGCCTGGCAATCCGAATGAAGCGAGGAGTATACCTGTATTCGAATTGCTTGAGGGTCAAAGTTTTCTCTCCGGTATTAAGATCAGTAGCCCCTTTTTTCCAATAAATATGCTCGTACAATTCCTCAATCGGATCCTCGGAGGAGAAG
>JARRLI010000087.1:0-5553 GCA_037387145.1 Robiginitalea sp.
GATGATATAGCTGAGGGGCGATATCGGACAACGGTTTTACCACAAAGCGCCTCTTGTGGAGGTGGGGATGCGGCACGGTAAGGAACTCGCTTTTAAGTACTTCAGCCCCGTAGTACAGCAGGTCCAGGTCAATGGTGCGCGAACGGTATCCCCCTGTTCCCGATCGTTCCCGACCCAGATCCCGTTCGATATCCAGCAGGGTCTGCAGGAGGATTTCAGGCTTCAGCGCAGTTTGGAGTGAAAGGCAGGCATTGAGAAAATCTTCCCCATCAAACCCCCAGGCCTCCGACCGGTAAACGGGGCTGACGGTGCTGATAACCCCTGCCCGGTCCCCCAGGAGAAATATAGCTTTTTGAAGGTAAAAAGCCCTGTTTCCCAGGTTGCTTCCGAGGGAAACATATGCGGTGACACCCTGTTGTTTCATCCCAGCCAATGTACATAAAACAGCTGTAATCTCCCCCGGGACCCGCTGAATACTTTGAGGGGGTATTCGCTGTTTTCCAGTTGCTTCTTTCCCTTTTGTATCGAATTGAAATCACTGCTGAATACGTATCTTTGTGAGATACAACTAAGTATTGCTATGGCTTTTCTAAGAAATTTCCTGGCTTCCATCCTGGGGACTCTTTTTGCCCTTGGAATCCTTTTTTTCATGTTCATGATATTTGCAACCCTGGCAGGTGGCTCGGATGAAGTGCGTGTGAAGAAGCATTCCGTTCTGAAGCTTGATTTTCCCTATCCCATCAAAGAACACTCCGGTTTCGACCCGGAGGACCCTTTTTCATTTTTTTACGACCCCAGCATGGGACTTGATGAGATCACCAAGGCCATCACGGTGGCAAAGACAGATGATCGAATTGCCGGGGTGAGCATCAGCAACCCATTTCTGATGGCCGGGATCGCACAGACCAAGGCCCTCAGGGATGCCCTTCTGGATTTCAAGGAATCCGGCAAATTCGTATACGCTTATGCGGATTTGTATATGCAAAAAGATTATTATCTCTCCAGCGTGGCGGACAGTGTTTTTCTCAATCCTATGGGTAGTATTGATTTTAAAGGATTGGCTGCCGAGGTTCTCTATTATGCTGATTTACAGGATAAATCGGGCTTAAAGATGGAGGTTGTCAGGCATGGGAAATACAAGAGCGCCGTAGAACCGTTTCTTTCCAATGAGATGAGCCCGGAAAACCGGGAGCAGATCAGCAGCCTGATCCATTCCCTGTGGAAAAGCATGCGGGATGGGATCGCCGAAAGCCGGGGGGTGAGTTCTCAAGACCTGGATCAGATCGCAGATACCCTGGGTGCGCGAAAACCGGAGATGGCGTTGTCTGCAGGTCTTGTAGATGGTGTTATTTACCTGGATGCCTATGAAGATAAGTTGCTGCAGGAGAGTGGAGGTAGCGGGAAGCACCCGGAGCAGATCCCGCTGAAGCGGTATATGCGGTATTCCCGGAACAAACGAATCTACAAGGGAACAAATGAAATAGCCGTGATCTATGCACAGGGGGACATCCTGTACGGTGAAGGCGGCCCTGATTATATCGGTCAGGGGCAAATGATAAAATCCCTGAGGAAGGTCAGAGATGATGAGAAAATAAAAGCCGTTGTGTTACGGGTGAATTCTCCAGGCGGAAGTGCCCTGACCTCAGAAATAATCTGGCGGGAATTACAGTTGACCCGGGAGGAAAAGCCGGTGATAATCTCTCTTAGCGATGTAGCGGCTTCCGGCGGGTATTATTTGGCCGTAGGCGGGGACCGGATACTCGCCGAGCCCGGCAGCATTACAGGTTCTATCGGCGTATTTGCCACCATACCCAATATAAGCGGTCTTTCGGATAAGGTTGGGATCAATGCCGAACAGGTCGGAACACACAGGTATTCCCTGGAGTATTCATTTTTTGAACCCATGCGGGAGGATTTCCGTGAAATCCTAAGGGATGGGATCGAAGATACCTACAACACATTTCTCAGGCGTGTGGCGGATGCGCGCAATATCACAATGGCAAAAGCTGACAGCCTGGCTCAGGGGCGCGTCTGGAGCGGGACGGAAGCGCTGCAGAATGGACTCATAGATGCCCTGGGCGGAATGCCCGAGGCACTGGATTTAGCAGCTGAGATGGCTCAAATTCAGGAGTACAAGGTTCGAAGCCTTCCGCGATACAAAACAGGCCTGGAACGATTGATGGACGATCTCGGAGGTGGCGAGTCCGGGGCAGAGGCATGGCTTGAGGCTGAATTGGGAGCAGATTGGGCACAGACGTTGCGCGAACTTAAAAACATTCTCAGGCAGGAAGGAGTACAGGCCCGTTTGCCTTTCACTTTAAAGATCCAGTAATTCATGAGCCCTGCCGATAAGAGAACGGCTTACCGTAGATACTTGTATCTAGGGGCCTTGTTTATAACCTCCCTGGTCGTTTCCAACCTGATTTTCCAGAAATTTTTTTATTGGCGGCCCTTTGGGGACATCTCCCTGTTCGGAGCACCGCTTTTTGAGATATCGGTAGGTATCTTGCCCTATCCCCTGACCTTTCTGATCACCGATCTGATCTCCGAGATATATGGGCAGAAAAAAGCAAACAGGGTGGTCACTGCAGGCATATTTGCCTCCTTTTTTTCCATGGGAATCATTTTTATAGCTGAGCGGGTTCCCGCAATTGCTTCCTCTCCGGTGGATGATGCGCTTTTCAACAAGGTGTTCGCCCTGTCCCCTGTGGCTGTGCTGGCCTCCATGCTGGCTTACCTCTGCGCACAGTATGTGGATATTGCCATATACCATTTTTGGAAACGGCTGACGGATGGGAGGTACCTCTGGCTCCGAAATAACTTCTCGACCTTTTCTTCCCAGATCATCGATACGACCACTGTGGTAGGGCTGTTGTGCCTGTTCGGAGTGATCCCCTGGGAAATGTTCTATGGCCTGGTAGTAAGCGGGATCATTTTCAAGATCATGATCGCGGCCCTGGATACCCCGTTCCTCTACTTATTCGTATACCTGTTCCGACGCAGGTTCCAATTGGAACGGAATGAGGAAATGCCTATGGAATTTTGAGGTTTTAGGACGTTTCGGGCTGCCATGGCAAAAGGCCTGCCATAATACCAACTCCAGGGCCACGTAATAGCCCTAATTTCTTCTAATGTTGAAAACGGTATCGTCCCCAAAGATCAGGTACTGTCCTTTGATGCCCTTCAGCGTGCCGGTATATTGCGGTGTCTTATTCAGGTTAAGGCTTTTTAACTTATTCGGGTATTGCAGGACGGGGAAGTGGATTTCGGTTTCCCGCGTACTGGAAATAAAATATTCAGCAGCCTCCGCCGGAATAAAAGGTCTCAATTGCTCCCTCCAGGATTGGAGGTCCTCATCCTTAAGCTGATTGGTTAGCATTTTTCGCCACTGGGTTTTGTCGCTCACATGTTCTTTCAGGGCGACCTCCGTAATCCCGGCCAGATAGCGGTTGGGTGTTTCCACGATCTCAATGGCCTCATGGGCACCCTGGTCGATCCAACGTGTAGGCACCTGGGACTTGCGGGTTACCCCCACTTTAACGCTGCTGGAATTTGCCAGGTACACAATATGAGGTTGAAGTTGCATCCTTTTTTCGTATTCCAGATCCCTGTCTGCCTGCCCCATATGGGCCTTGCTGCGTTCGGGGTGTACCACCCATTCGCCCACCTGCGGGAGTTCATAAAAACAGCTTCGGCAATGACCCTGCCTAAAGATAGGTACATCTTCCCCGCACCCAAGGCACTGGTATTTCAGAAAACGGATAGTGAGTACCTGGTCCAGCAGCAGGTTCATTTGAATGAAATCTGTGGGAAAGACCAGGTAGTAAACCACCGGGTCCTTTAGTTCAGTCTGCATTTTTCGTAATACCCCTTCGTAATGCATGAGCAGATTTTCAGGTAAATGGATTAAATACTATCTTTAGATGCTGCCTTGGCTGCGCCCAAAGATACCTAAAAATGGCTATTCCTTTGTTTAATTCCATAGCGTCCTGGCTGCTCAAGAAGCGGTATCACCAAATCGAACTCTTCCTGAAATACCCCAATGAAGTACAAAAGGAAGTGCTGCAGCAATTACTGGAATTTGCAGACGAAACCACCCTAGGATTGAAGTATGATTTCGAGGGGATTACTTCATATGAGACCTTTGCCCAACGTGTTCCCGTAGTTACCTACGAGGAATACGAACCCCTCATTGAACGATCGAGAAAGGGGGAACAAAACCTATTCTGGCCCACCGAGATAAAATGGTTTGCCAAGAGCAGCGGCACCACCAACGCCAAGAGCAAGTTCATCCCGGTGAGCACAGAGGCTTTGGAAGACTGTCATTACAAGTCCGGCAAGGACCTGTTATGCCTGTACCTGAACAACAATCCGAATGCCCAGCTTTTCAATGGTAAAAGTCTCAGGCTCGGGGGGAGCAAAGAACTGTATGAGGATAACGGAACCTTTTTTGGAGACCTCTCGGCCATCCTGATAGATAACATGCCGTTCTGGGCGGAACTCAGCAGTACCCCGAGCAACCGGGTCTCGCTTATGAGTGAATGGGAACAGAAGCTGGAGGCCATCATTCAGGAAAGCATAAGGGAAAATGTGACCAGCCTGGCTGGGGTTCCTTCCTGGATGCTTGTATTGTTGAACAAGGTGCTGGAGACCACAGGTAAGGAACACCTCTTTGAAATATGGGATCAGTTGGAGGTCTATTTCCATGGGGGGGTAAATTTCAACCCCTACAGGGAGCAATACCGCCGGTTGCTGCCGCGTGATAATTTTCAGTATTACGAGATCTACAATGCCTCGGAAGGGTTTTTCGCCATACAGGACCGGAACCACAGTCAGGATCTCTTATTGATGCTGGACTACGGGATCTTTTACGAATTTATTCCCATGAGCACCTACGGGACCCCAAACCAAAAGGTAATTCCCCTGTGGGAGGTGGAAACAGGTGTGAACTATGCCCTGATCATAACCACGAATGCAGGTCTCTGGCGCTATCAAATCGGGGATACAGTGCGTTTTACGAGTATCGATCCATACCGGGTCCGGGTTACGGGCCGCACCAAACACCATATCAATGCGTTTGGGGAGGAGCTTATCATAGAAAATACGGAGGAGGCCCTAAAAAGATGTTGTGCGCAAACAGGGGCTTCCGTGGCTGAATATACCGTTGCCCCGGTGTTCATGTCCGGGACGGAAAATGGTGCCCATGAATGGCTCATCGAATTCCACACCCCACCGGAAGACCTGGAATACTTTGGTGCCTGCCTGGACAAGGCCCTCAAATCCCTCAACTCGGACTATGAAGCCAAGCGATACAAGAATATGACCCTGAATCCTCCAAGGATCCGAATAGCCCGAAAAAACCTCTTCTACAACTGGCTTAAATCCAGGAACAAGCTGGGGGGTCAGCACAAAGTACCCCGCCTCTCCAACCAGCGGGAATTCCTGGAGGAACTTCTTTCCATGCAGGTGGGTGCAGAGCACGTTTGAACCTGCACTGCACGTCTTCCAGACCTTTTTGATTCCTTTCCGAACCTTAAATTTTATGCTGCTCAG
>JARRLI010000088.1:0-5509 GCA_037387145.1 Robiginitalea sp.
CGCATAGCATTTACAAGGCTTGCAAAACCGTTAAAAAATCGAGCGCTATCTTCAGGGGATTTTACCGTGCTTTCTGCATTTTCCAGTGTTTTTTTCATAGTCATCCTGGGGCTGCCCATCAATACCGTTGCATTCATCTATGACGGCATTTTCAAAGGTCTGGGAGAAATGAGGTACTTGAGAAATGTGTTGCTGATCGCCACATTTCTGGTGTTCCTTCCTGTGCTTTATTTGGGAACGTTCATGAACTGGGGACTGTATGGAATATGGATTGCCTTCACCTGCTGGATGCTCATCAGGGGAGGGGCACTCATATGGAAGTTCAGGCAGAAATTTCGTCCCCTTTTACAAAACATCTAACTTTGAGAAAAAACCATGGGAACAACCCGCAAAGAAGGAAGCCTGTATACCCGATTTTCCGGCCCCCTGGCCATTTTGGAATTTGGGCACCCGGCGAGTAATTCGTTGAACACCGAACTTCTCAACCGTCTTTGCGCAGAATTCGACACCCTTGGTTCAAGGGAAGAGGTCTCGGTAATCCTTATTCAGTCAGAAGGGGATCGGGCCTTTTGTGCCGGGGCATCCTTTGACGAGTTGTTGCAGGTAAAATCCCCTGAAGATAGCGCTCGATTTTTTAACGGTTTTGCAAGCCTTGTAAATGCTATGCGTACTTGTCCGAAGCCTATTGTCGGCCGTGTCCACGGAAAGGCTGTTGGCGGGGGCGTTGGGCTCATTGCTGCATGTGATTACGTGTTTGCATCAGAAGGCGCATCGGTACGCCTTTCCGAATTAAGCATCGGAATTGCACCCCTGGTGATTGCGCCGGCAGTGGAACGAAAAGTTGGGACCGCGGGCCTTGCAGACCTTTCCCTGTCTCCAACCGAATGGAAAAGCGCTTATTGGGCCCTTGAGCACGGCCTGTTTAACAAGGTGTTCGAAACCCGATCAGAACTAGGAAGTGAGGCTGAATTCTTTGCTTCACAGCTCGCAACCTATTCTTCTGAGGGGCTCAGCCTGATGAAGAAAGCTCTCTGGGAAGGAACCGATCACTGGGAAACCCTTCTGCCGAAAAGGGCGGCACTAACGGGTAAACTGGCCCTGTCCCAGACTACGCAGGAAACCCTCCGAAAGTTTAAGGAAAAAAGCTAGGCGCGATCTGCCAATGCCTACTATCAAAAAGCCTGATTTACCCCAAAGTAGAACCCGTTATTCCCGTCTTCTCCTATTCCAATATCCAGACGGACCAGGGTGTTTTGAGTCTTAAGGACTTTAAAGCGCACACCTCCTCCCGCACTGAACTTGGGATTCTTGAAAAAATCCTGGTTGATATCCGAGACCTCTCCCATCAGGCCAAATGCGGCCAGGCTCCACCTCGGCAAAAAATACCAGCGATACTCGGCTGTCAGCACATACATCTGGTCGTCTATAAAGCGTCCCTTGAAATAACCCCTGGCTATATCACCGCCCCCAAACTGCGATTTTGCCTGAAAGGGCACATCCCCAAAATTATTCTCTAAATAAAGGCGGGCGGCAAGCAGGCTTTTTTCACCAAGGGGACGATAGGCCCTGAGATCGGTAATAAAGCGATTAAAGCCATGAGTGGCTCCAAAATTCTCACTTGAGAACTGGGCATTGAAATTGACAAAATATCCGCCGTGCGGGTCTTCCACCTGATCCCGTGTGTCCAGATTAAAAATAACACCTAATCCCACAATGACCGCCCGGTCACTTCCCAGGACGATGCCGGAATCAAGGATCCCGCCTTCTTGTACTTCGGTCACCTCGTGGTTCTCAAAGTTAAAACGAAACCCGAAATTCAGGGAGGGTGGCAGTCTTTTGAGAAAATCCGCTCTGAATTTATGGCTGGTCATATCGTAATCCTCCTCATTTGAAGCCGGTGTATTATTTCCAATACCCCAAAATTTATTGGGATAGATGCGGAATTCATACGCCCCGTCGAGATAGTAGTCTCCTTCACCAAAATATACCTGGGGAAGGGCCTGAATGACGATTTGTGAATTAGCAGTATAGATTCCCGTAAAGAGGATATTCGATTTACGGGCTCCGAAAATATTCTTTTCTGAGGTTAAAAAGAGTTGTCCTCCACCCCCAAAACCAAAACCGGTTTCCGGAGTACTGAAGATAACAGGGATTCCTATCAACTTTAGATTTCTTCCTTTGTTTATGGTGTCGCTGCGCACGATTGCCTTATCGCCTCGTTGCGCCAGAGCGCTGAACGTAAAACAAAACAGGAACAGATATAGAAGTACATGCCGCATCAGAAAAAGAATTCGTCTAACAAGACATTAAACCCAAAAGAAAAGAAGGTAGCATTCGAGAATATGGATTCTTCAAAAACTGTTTCCTCAATATCCGATTTATATGATACATCAAGCCAGGCAAATTGGGTGCCCACCCCAACATCCAGGATGATTCGCTTGGAAATCACATAGGAATATCCCAGGCGGATCCGGGTTGTAAAGCCCGGTCCTTTCATAGTTTGTCTGGAAATTTGATTGCCTATTCCCACGATGTTCTCTTCCCTTATTCTAATGTATCCGGGCAATAGACTTACATAAAGGGACCCATAAGGCTCCTTGAGGAAAAAATGACTCACCGATGGTCCGATGACTAAACTTTCCGATTCCCGTTCAATCAACCCGGAGCCGTTATTACTGATTGCTAATACGTTAATACCAGCGAACCAGCGCTCCCGGAAAAAAATACCCGTAAAAATCTGAAGGCCATATGAATTCGTGGATATTAGTTCATCACGTGTATCCAGTTTTAGGACATTTGAGCTAAAAGAACCGTTCAACCCGCTCAACCAGCGCCCTTTCTTGAAGGGGGTGGCAACCGTGTCATTTTTATTTGTATCCTGGGCCAATAAATGACCTTCATCAAGGTGCGAACACAATAGAAGTATCAAAAGCGTCCATATAGGCAAAGAGGCGAAGTATCTTTTCGCTTTTCTGCTCCTGTAACTTTCGCGGTTTTCCAAAATTTTCAGGTGTTGATTTAGCGGTATTTGCCCGGAGAACATGGGTCCCTACCCTTCCTCTAAGATAGTCAATTTAAAGGGATTTTAAACCGCTTTTTTCCACCAGATCATGAACAAAGAAAGGCGTATTTGCTCCCTGATTACTTACTGATATCCAGCAGCCTGGAGATTGAAAAGTTCTGCATATAACCCTTTTCCGGCAAGTAGCTCCTCGTGCGTTCCAAGCTCCACAATCCTCCCATCCTCCAATACCAGAATCCTGTCTGCCATACGGACCGTGCTGAACCTGTGGGAAATAATAATACTGGTTCGTCCCTGTGTTAGCCCAATAAATCGCTTGAATACTTCATATTCTGCACGAGCATCGAGGGAGGCCGTGGGTTCATCCAGTATCATTATCTCGGCGTCTTTCATGTAGGCACGGCCAAGGGCTACTTTCTGCCATTGCCCGCCACTTAAATCCTGACCGCGGTTAAACCGTCTGCCCAACTGCTGTTCCAGACCGTCTTCCAATTCCTGGATAACCTGACTTGCCAGGCTCTTTTGGGCAGCTTTCTGAATTAGTGGCGTATCTTCCAGGGATTCTATATTCCCCACAGCAATATTCTCCCTAACCGTAAATTCATACTTGAAGAAATCCTGGAAAATTACGCCAAACTGCTCCCGGTATGCCTTCTTGTCAAAAAGGGAGATGTCGGTACCATCCAGTAAAATCTGCCCACTGGTCGGTTCGTAAAAGCGAAGGATTAGTTTGATAAGGGTAGTCTTTCCTGCTCCATTCTGTCCTACAAAAGCCATTTTTTCCCCGGCGTCCATAGTAAAGGTGATGCCTTTGAGGATCTCCGTGCTGCCCCCCGGGTAGGTGAAGTGAACATCCCTGAACTCAAAGCCCTGCCTTATGGTATCGGGCAGTGGGAGGGGCTCGTGCTCCGGAAGCGGAATCTGCAGGTCTATGAAGTCAAAATAATCCCTGAGGTACAGTGCACTTTCAGAGATCCGGGTAAAGCGTGCAAAAAGTGACTGCAGGTTGCCCTGCAGCCGGTTGAAGGAGCCGGAAAGGAATGTAAGTTCACCCAGGCTCAGAATTCCGCCAAGGGTTCGATAAATTATCAGGACATAAGCCCCATAATAGGAGATGATCCCCAGCACGTTAAAAAGCCCTCCGAAAATACTTTGCCGGATCGCCAGTTTCCGATTGAGAAGGTAATAGCGGTGGGCAAGTCCTTTAAATCGGTTGGCTATGAAGTCGGTCAATCCAAACAACTTGACCTCCTTTGCCGTCCTGTCATTGGCTCCTATATACCTCAGGTAATCCAGCTCCCTCCGTTCACTCGTCCAGCTTCGCGCCAGGGAATACCGGTCCGAGGAATACTTGATCTCATTGAAAAAGGAAGGAACCACACTCAGGATCAGCAACAGGATCAGCCAGGGTTCGAAATAGATCAACCCGGCAATTAAGGATCCGACCGAAAGCAGGTTCTCTGCCTGCCCCAGCACATTGCTCATAAGGTTGACCCGGCTGCTGGTCTGTGTCCGGGCACGTTCCAGTTTATCGTAAAATACGGGGTCTTCCAATTGTTCAAGCGTAAGTTCCTGGGCCTTTCGGATGATGCGCTCTGAGGAATTGTTTGAATACAGGTCGCCCAGGAGCCCATCGGTGAGATTGACCACTCTGCCGAGCAAATCTGACAATAATGCCACGCCCAGTTCTATCCCGACGTATTGCCAAAGTCTGTCAAGGTCTGCACTTTCATCCTGCAACAACCTTACAATTTCATCGATAATAAGCTTGCCTACCCAAAGCAGGACCACAGGGCTGAAAGCCTTGAGGACCCGGGCCAGGACATTTCCAATGAACAACCCTGGGCCAGCCTGGGATATCTCCCCAAAAAATCGGGGTATGGATCGCCATCCCTTGAAGGATTCCCTGAAGGAAATCCGCGGCTGGTCGGTTATGGATTTTAGTCTGCGCCTCAACGTAACTTTTAGTTGCAAGTTACATATCTCGCACAATAGGAGAACTCCTTTTTGCTTATAAACCGATGGAGGATAGGGCTTCACCTCCCCGTGCGAAAGAGACAAAAATTCGGTATATGTACTTCAGTAAGGCATTCATCAGACATTATTCCTACTTTTGCGGTATCGCAAAATGATCATGAACCGCATCCGCATCACCAAGGAATTTACTTTTGAAACCGGACATGCCCTTTACGGATATGACGGAAAATGCCGCAACGTCCACGGGCACAGCTACAAGCTTTCCGTGACCGTGATCGGGACCCCCATACAGGAAGAAGGACATAAAAAACTGGGGATGGTCATCGATTTTGGAGACCTCAAAGAGATCGTGAAGGAAGAAGTAGTGGACCCTTTCGACCATGCCACAGTATTCAACAAAAATACTCCGCATGTACAACTGGCGTCTACCCTTAAAGAAAGTGGGCATAAAATTATCCTGGCCGACTATCAGCCCACTTCGGAGAATATGGTGATCGACTTTGCAAAAAA
>JARRLI010000089.1:0-5405 GCA_037387145.1 Robiginitalea sp.
TTTTCAGGCCCCTCCCCTATCATGATCAGTTTGGCGGGAACTTCCTTTTGCACACTGTGGAACACCTCGATGACATCGGGAATCCGTTTGACCGGGCGAAAATTGCTGATGTGGGTGATAATCTTTTCATTTTCATCCGCCAGCAATGCCCGGTTGCAGTCCTTGAATTCATGATTGTATTTGCGACTGTCCACAAAATTGGGGACCACATGGATCTCTTTGGTGATGTCAAAAAATTCCAGGGTATCCTGCTTCAGGCTCTCCGAAACCGCTGTGACCACGTCCGATTTATTGATGCTGAAGTTCACCGCAGTGCGGTAGAACGGGTGATTCCCAACCAGGGTGATATCGGTCCCGTGGAGGGTAGTGATCATTGGGATATAAATCCCTTCCTCCTTGAGCATTTTCTTGGTCATATACCCGGCGTAGGCATGGGGAATGGCATAGTGTACATGGAGCACTTCTATGCCGTACATTTTTATGGTATCCACCAGTTTGCTGGAAAGCGCCAGTTCGTAGGGTTGGTAGTGAAACAAGGCGTATTCAGGCACGAAAACTTCATGGAAGTGGATGTTGTTGCTCAAAAGTTCAAGGCGGACGGGCTGTTTGTAGGTGACGAAATGTACTTCATGGCCCCGCTGTGCCAGGGCAATTCCCAGTTCAGTTGCAACTACTCCACTACCCCCGAAGGTGGGATAACAAACGATCGCCAGTTTCATATATTCAAAGGTACATTTTAAATTTTTCCCTAGTTGATAAGGGAATCATAAATTGCCTGCTGTATACGGGACCGGAGGTTGCTTTGTATGAGCAGCGTATTGGAGGAGGACGGAAAGGTTCTGTTGGAAAGGAATACATATAGAATTCCCGTATCCGGATCCGCCCAGGTAAAGGTTCCCGTGAATCCGCTGTGACCGAAACTTCGGTGGGACACACACCCGCAGGTTGGGCCTGTTTCCTCCAGTTGGGGTTTGTCGAAACCAACCCCGCGTCGGACGTTCTTATTGCAGAAATAGCATTTATTGAATTTCTCCACGGTCCGGGATTCAAGGTACCGTTTCCCACCGTAATATCCTCCCTGCAGGTACATTTGCATTATTTTGGCAACGTCATTTGCATTGCTGAAGAGGCCTGCATGACCCCCAATACCGCCCTGCATGGCAGCTCCCATATCGTGCACATACCCCTGTACCACCTGGTAGCGGAAATAATTATCAACCTCCGTGGGAATGATCTGATCCCTGTCATAGGTTTCCAGCGGATTATAGGCGGTATGGGTAGCTCCCAGGGAAGCATACAGGAAATCCTGAGCAAGATTGTCGAGGGTATCTCCATAGGAATCTTCAATATATTTCTTGAAAACATAGTAGGCCACATCGCTGTACCTGTAGCGGTTGGATTTCAAGCTCTGGCGCCCGATCCGGTTGTAGATGGAATCCTGGTAGGCCTCTGTCAGGTAGAGGCGCTCTGCCACCTGAACGGAATACCCTTCGGCCGGATTCTGGCGGTAGAAATCCGGGGAAGGTTTTCGTTGTTTGGTCAGGGTATCCAGATAGAATGCGATCCAGGCAGGCAGGCGGCCGTAGTGGCTCAAGGCCTTTAACACTGTAACATCCCGCAGGTCGGTATCTGCATAATCCGGGTTGAGTTCTCCAAAAGTCGTATCAAATCCAATCCCGCCCGTTTCCTCCATACGCATCAGCAATGGCAGGGTAGCTGTAATTTTGGTCAGTGAAGCCAGGTCGTAAAGATCCAAAATAGAAACTTCCCGTTCGGATTCGTAGGTAGGTTTTCCATAGGCTTTGTGAACCACTACCTGCCCGTTGCGGGCAATCAGTAATTGGGCGCCCGGAAACATAAGGGAATCAAGCCCATTTTGAATCAGGGTATCCACGCGTGAAAGCCTGCCGCTATCAAACCCGGCCCGTTCGGGGACCGAGTATCCCAGCCTGAACAAAGGGGCGGTGTCCAGCCCGCTTCCCTCCGGAAAGGATTCATGAGCTGAGACGGGGAGCCTGCCTCTTGAAGGAAAAACCCCGAACAACAGTTCAGCTGCTGTCTGTTGTGCTATCCGACTATTCTGGTAGGCCATTACCACTCCATCCAGTTTGTCATAGGACAGGATGTCCGAAAGAATATAGGGGCGCGCAAATACGGTCAGGATCGTGTTGGAAGTAGGCTGGCGGGCTATCTCTTCCAACCAGAATACCTCCTTGTCACTGAAGGCGTGTTTTTTATATGGAGATTCATTGGACTGATGCATCCCGATAATAACCAGGTTGTAATCCCTCAGTTCGCGATTCAGACTGCTTATGTCAGGGGCTGTAACCTCGTCTATCCTGGCATATAGCCTTAATTGCTCCAGAAACGCATCGTGGTCCGCTTCCCCGAACTTCACATAGGCGATTTTCTTGTTTGTCAGGTTTTTGATCCCGATAAGATCGGCCCGGTTCTTCAACACCGTGATGGACTCCTCCATGGCCCTTTCGTAAAGCAGCTCATAATTCGCGGGATGCAGTGTAACGTTATCACCTTCAGCGACCTGGGTCTTATGCAAACCTGCCTTGTACTTCGCCATCAGGATTTTCTTCACGGACAGGGCCAGCCGGGCCTCCGAAATGCGGCCGTCCAGATAGGCCTGAAGTAATATCCCATGGTCCGATTCCAGGTCTTCCGGCATCAACAGCAGGTCATTGCCGGCCAGAAAGGCGGCAAGAGAGGCATTTTCAACACCCGTATACCCGGTAACGCCTTTCATATTCAGGGCATCGGTACAGATAAGGCCTTTAAAGCTCAGCTCCTTCTGAAGTACGTTTTGGATGAGCCGTCGGGAAAGGGATGAAGGTTCACCCGGAACACCAGTAAGCGCAGGCACGTCCAAATGGGCAACCATCACTGAGCTGATCCCGGCATCAATAAGATCACGGAAGGGTTTCAATTCCATAGTGTCCAGGCGGGAACGGTCGAACAGCACCTGTGGAAGCGCCTTGTGGGAATCCACCGAAGTATCGCCGTGGCCCGGGAAGTGCTTGCCTGTACCGAGGACACCGGCCTGCTGCATTCCGAGCATCACAGCGCTCGCATGCATGCTGACCTGTTCTGGGTTCTCCCCAAAAGAGCGATTGCCTATGATGGGATTATCCGGATTGGTATTGATATCCAACACAGGGGCAAAATTGAGATGAACCCCCAGCTGCCCCAGCTGAGTCCCTATCTGATAGCCAATATCGCGGAGCAGCACACTGTCCTGAATGGCTCCAAGGGTCATATTCCAGGGAAAGGCATAGGTGGAATCGAGCCTCATGGCCGCACCCCATTCGGCATCCATGGCCACCAGAAGCGGTGTTTTGGTCGTTTGCTGGAATGCATTGGTAAGTCGAACCTGTGTGGCAGGGGTCCCTTTGGAAAAAATCACACCTCCAATCCCATACCCGGCGATCAGGCGTTCAATTTTTTCACGGGATGCTTCTTCCTGTTCGGGCCTGGCAGAAACCATCACCATGAATAACTGGCTGATGCGTTCTGCCGCAGTCATAGCGGAGTATTGTTCCTCTACCCAACGTTGTTGGGCCAAACTGTCGGGGGTTACCAAAGGATTGGTTTGTGCCTGCCCCGCAGTCCATACGAAGATGATCCCCAGAATTCCCGAAATCCATTTCATAGCACTTACTGCATTCTTATTTCACCGGGAAACAATTAACCGGCGGCAACCCGAACCTTTCAGAAAAACCGGCTATGCCAGCTTTCCGAGGCGGGTACCTCCCAATGTTCCTCATACTCGTGTTTGCTCGCCACCAGATTGTTAAATACGATCGTCCTGGGGGAAACTGCCCTGGATTTGGCCATTTTCCGAAATTCATCCAAGGGTTTGTACGCGACATGGGGGCCCTGCTTATAGGTGACATTCATGCGGTCCAGCAGGTTAATTCCATACTTCCCCTCCAGGGCCTGCATAAAGTGCACGGAGGCATCGATACTGCAACCAGAGGCCTGGGCATGCTCCTGATCCAGGCCAAGGACCAGAAACCTGTTATAAGGGATTTCATATCCTGCTTTCAAATCTGCCCCATGGGCGGTCCATTGGGTAAGGAAGGCCTGCAGGTCCTGATTGATCTGAGCCGCTTCCTCTTCCCCGAAAGGCCTGTTAGACTGGTAAACCCAGATCCTGGCGGTATCCGGCAATGATTCGAAAGGCACTAGCATAGCAATTCCGTTTGTTTGTCTATAAGCTACAGATCAGCTGCATCCGCCAATAATTCGGCAATATCAAGCACGCGAATACTGTTTTCTTTTTCTTTGTTCTTCACTCCGTCGGACATCATGGTATTGCAAAACGGGCAGGCTGCCGCAATTACTTCCGGGGCGGTCTCAATGGCCTGCTCTGTACGTTCGATGTTGACTTCCTTATCCCCCTTTTCAGCTTCCTTGAACATCTGGGCCCCACCTGCACCACAGCACAAGCCTCGCTGTTTACAGCTTTTCATCTCCACCAGCTCTGCATCTATTTTTCCAATCAGCTCCCTGGGCGCTTCATATATGCCATTTGCCCTGCCCAGATAACAGGGGTCGTGGTAGGTAATCCGTTTGCCGCGGAAGGTCCCGCCTGCTACCTGAATCTTTCCCTCTTTCAGCAAGTCCCTCAGGAATTGGGTATGGTGCACTACTTCATAGTCTCCGCCGAGACCAGGGTATTCATTCTTCAGGGTATTGAAGCAATGGGGGCAGGTGGTCACAATCTTTTTGACCCCGTACCCATTCATAACCTGTATATTCATGGCAGCCTGCATCTGGAACAGGAACTCATTCCCGGCCCGCTTCGCCGGATCCCCTGTACAGCTTTCTTCTGTTCCCAGGACTGCAAAGGAAACCTCCGCTTTTTGAAGCAGTTTTACAAATGCCTTAGTGATCTTTTTTGCGCGGTCGTCAAAACTCCCGGCACAACCAACCCAGAAAAGGACTTCCGGCTGCTTGCCTGCAGCCGTCATCTCAGCTAAGGTCGGGATAGGGGCATTTGGTCCTTTAGTGTTGTCAGTTTCCATTATACCTCTTGCTTCCAGTTAAGGCGGTCCATCTGGTTGAAGGGCCAGGGGGCGCCATTATTCTCAATATTGCTCATCATGACGTTAAGTTCCGATGGGGCCGCGGACTGTTCCATGACCAGGTACCTCCGCATGTCGACGATGATCGACAGGGGATCAATGCTTACCGGGCAGGCCTCAACGCAGGCGTTACAGGATGTACAGGCCCATAGTTCTTCACGGCTTATATAATCGTCCAGGAGTTGCTTCCCATCTGGCTCCCAGGTGGCTTTGGCATCTAGCTCCCTGCCCACTTCTTCCAGTCGGTCCCTCGTGTCCATCATGATTTTCCGGGGGGACTGTTTTTTTCCTGTCTTATTGGCCGGG
>JARRLI010000090.1:0-5397 GCA_037387145.1 Robiginitalea sp.
TTACTACGTGCTGCCCGAAAATCTGGAGAAAGCCAGGGAGCAATTCAAGCAGGTTCCCCTGATGCTCGAGGCTTTGGAATACTGGTTCGGGCCTTATCCATTCTATGAAGATTCTTTTAAGCTGGTCGAAGTTCCCTATCTCGGTATGGAGCACCAAAGTTCAGTAACCTACGGAAACGGATACCAGAACGGATATCGGGGAACGGACCTCTCAGGAAGCGGGTGGGGAATGAAATTCGATTTTATCATTATCCACGAAGCAGGACACGAGTGGTTTGCCAATAATATTACTTACAGGGACATCGCCGACATGTGGATCCATGAAAGCTTTACCGCCTATTCCGAAAACCTGTATCTGGATTACCATTTCGGAACAGAGGCTGCCGCAGCCTACGTGATCGGAACCCGGGCCAATGGACAGAATGATCGTCCGATCATTGGAACCTACGGTGTCAATAAACGGGGCTCCGGGGATATGTATTACAAGGGGGCAAATATGCTGCACACCCTGCGCCAGCTATTGGAGGATGATGCGCTCTGGCGGTCCATCCTCAGGGAAATCAACCAAACCTTTTATCACCAAACAGTTACTACTGCGCAAATTGAAGATTTTTTAAGCAAGCGCAGCGGAAAGGACCTGAGTGCCTTTTTCAACCAGTATTTGCGTACCACCATGATCCCCACGCTCGAATACCATTGGATCAATGGGACCCTGGAGTACCGCTACCGCGATATCGTGCAGGACTTCGACATGCCTGTGCGCGTGATCATCGATGGAAAGGGACACTGGATTTTCCCTTCCTCTGAATGGAACAAAACTGATTTCACAACGCAGCCGTCCACTTTTGAAGTGGATCCGAATTTTTATGTTGAAAGCCGGGAACACTAGAAAGTTCCTGGTTCGCATTGATCAATCACATTTCAATTCTTAGTATCTTTTACCTGAAAACAAGTTGCACCGGCCCCCCGTGCCCAATCCTCAATCGTTCACTCCCATGAAAATAAATGTGTTCTTTCTTCTGTTTTTAATCCTTTTTTCCTGTGGTCAGGTTCAGGAGGAGGTCTCACCAACGGCCGTCCTGTTGCAGAATGTGCACGTGGTGGATGTTATCAACGGTACCCTGCTGGAAAATTATCAGGTGGTTGTGGATTCAGGACGAATTTTGAAGCTAGCAACCGAAATCCCTTTTGCTGAGGACTATAGCGTTATCGTTGATGGAAAGGAGGGCTATGTTGTTCCGGGGCTTACTGAAATGCACGCCCACATCCCATCACCCCCGACTTCGGAGCAACGCATAGAGGAAACACTTTATTTATACCTGGCCGGTGGAATCACTACTATTCGGGGTATGCTGGGCCACCCCTATCACATACAATTGCGGGAGGAGGTGATGAAAGGAAGCATACCCGGGCCCCGGATCTTTACCTCCAGTCCGTCACTGAACGGCAATACGGTCCCAACTGCGGAGGAAGCGGTAAAAAAAGTGCGGCAGTATGCTTCACAAGGTTATGATTTTCTGAAGATCCATCCGGGAATCAAGCGTGACGTTTTTGACTCCCTCGCGGCAACTGCTCGAAAAGAAGGGATTCCCTTTGCAGGCCATGTACCTGTAGATGTGGGTATCCGCCACGCGCTTGAGAGCGGATACGCCACCATAGACCACGTAGACGGCTATCTGGAAGGTCTGGTACCTGAATCTGCCGGGGTTCAACCGGAAGAAAATGGTTTTTTTGGCTTCAATTTCACATCGCTGACAGATACAGCCCGCATGGGGGAACTCATGGATCTGACACGGACGCATGAGGTTTGGGTGGTACCTACCCAAAGCCTCTTTGAACGCTGGTTCGCCCCTACAACGGCAGACAGCCTCCTGTCACAACCCGAAATGAAATACATGCCCGTTAAAACCCTGCAAAACTGGAAACGGATCAAGGAGCAATACATGGAAGATCCTGCCTGGGACCCTCAGCAGTGGAAAACATTTGACGCAATACGCCTGGAACTGATCTCCAGGCTGTTGAAAGAAGGTCATGGGTTATTGCTGGGATCGGATGCCCCCCAGCTCTTTAATGTACCGGGCTTCTCAATACACCATGAGATAGATGGTATGGAACGGGCCGGTCTGACACCTCTACAGATACTGCAAATAGGCACCATCGAGCCTGCCAGGTATTTCGGGCAGCAGGATCACTGGGGCAGTGTGGAGGAAGGCAAGTCTGCAGACTTCATCCTGGTAAGAGGAAATCCCCTGGAAGACCTGGACGCCTTGCAGGACCTGGAAGGTATAATGGTTCGGGGGGCCTGGTATCCAAAAGAGGTTATAGCTAAAAAGCTTGAAATGATTGCCGGGAATGCAGCCGGAGGGCAATAGTGGGTAGATGAAAGCCCAGGCTATGGCATGGGAGCGGTTCAACATTCAGAGGCCCATAGCTCTTCCCCCAGCCTGAAGAATTACGAATTAATGAAGACGGCACAGGAGCCCTTGGGGCCCGGGCCTGCAATGAACGTTATTGATCATACAATTCCTAAGAACCTAATATAGTGGCATATGAGAACTTCAATCAACATGATTTTCCTCGGAATGATGACTCTTTTCCCCATATCGCAGTCCTGCCTTCAGGCCCAGATCCTGCTGAAACCCGACCGTGTCTTTGATGGACAGGATATGCAGGAGGGATGGGCGGTCCTGGTCATCAACTCCGCCATCAGGGATGCAGGTCCGGAGGGTGAGATTCAGCTCCCGGAAGGAACCACGGTCCTCGAACTGAACGGCATGACAGTACTCCCGGGCCTGATCGAAGGGCATTCCCATCTGTTGTTGCACCCGTATAATGAAACACCCTGGAATGACCAGGTTTTAAAGGAATCGATAGCTGAGCGGGCCATCCGTGGGGCTATTCATGCCCAAAAATCCCTGATGGCCGGAGTGACTGCCATGCGGGATTTAGGATCGGAAGGAGCCGGGTATGCGGATGTGGCGCTGAAACATTCCATTGTAACGGGTATCATTCCAGGGCCAAGATTGCTGGTTGCCGGACCGGCCATAGTTGCCACGGGCGCCTACGGGCCCAAAGGGTTTCACGACGGGGTATCTGTGCCGCTTGGGGCTGAGCCTGCCAGTGGCGTACCGGGGGTCATAGCGGAAGTACGCCGCCAGCTCGGAGGAGGTGCCGACTTCATAAAAATCTATGCAGACTATCGATGGGGTCCAGGAGCCGGGTCCAGCCCCACCTTCCTGCCATCTGAACTGGAAGCCATGGTGGCTGCGGCTGAATCTGCAGGTGCTTATGCGGTGGCGCATGCCAGTACTCCAGAGGGAATGAAACGGGCCATAATAGCAGGAGTGCAGACCATTGAACACGGGGACGGTGGCACCACAGAGATCTTTGAGTTAATGAAGGAGAAAGGGGTCGTGTTCTATCCTACCCTGGCAGCCGGAGATGCGATTGAGCGATACCGGGGATGGACCGGAAAAACGGATACGGAACGGATCAGGAATAAGAGGGAAAGCTTTCAATTGGCACTGGAAGCAGGTGTCGCAATCGGCTTTGGGGGCGATGTAGGTGTGTATTCCCACGGGGAGAACTACCGGGAACTCGAATTGATGGTGGACTACGGCATGCCTCCCATTGAAGTACTCAGGGCTGCTACTTCGCTGAATGCCAAAACCTTTCACCTTTCAAGTCTGGGGGAAGTAAAGGAAGGATTTCTGGCAGACCTCATCGCCGTCCGTGGAAACCCCCTGGATGACATGACTGTTTTCCGGGACGTTGCACTTGTTATGCTCAATGGGAAAATGGTTTTGGCTCCCTGAGCTTAAAATTAAGCAGGAGTAATCCGCTTACCACCTTTTAGGATTTAAAAATTATCCACTGATTAGTACTGGGTGAAAACCGCGATAGACTAAAACGATTGCCCGTGTATTTTTCTCAGGTGATTTCAGACTAATTCTAGTACCGGCTACCCACTGGAAATTTAGAATGTCTGCATTCAGCCAATCCTCCAGGGAGGGTTTTTTCTATTTATTCCTGCTTGAAAGAGGATGAGCTGATTTCCGTCCGGATCGCGAAGGCGCGCCTCCCTCCAAAGCCAGGGTTGGTCTTTTGGTAGCTGATCAAAAACAATCCCCTGTTGCCGGAGTTCTGCCACCATTGCATCCAAACGTTCGCTTTCAAAATATACAAGTACGCCATCCCCTTCCGGCATCGCATCTACCCGATGAACGGAAAAGGTAGCATCTCCCTCGGATAATTCAAAGCGGGCGTAATTGGGAAGTGCCCTGACAATCAGATGCATTCCCAGGGTTTGGTAAAAAGCTATTGCCCGTTCTACGTCCCGGGCAGGTACCGTGACTTGGTTGAGGTTCATGTATGGGTATTATTCAGTTATACCGCCGGCCCTATAACCGTTTTTTAAGATCTTCCAGGCCAGCGCTTAATTCATCATAACGGTCCAGGGCGTCCTTCCCGGGCAGCTGATCTGCCTGTCCCATCATATAATACAAATACTGCCATTGGTCTGCGAGCATGGGTTGCATGTAGATCCCTTCCGCTGTCTTGATTTCGGCCAGGGTGGCTTTAAGGGTTTGAAGGCGTCCTTCCTTTGCCTGTTCAGAGGCATCCTCTTCCAGGGTAGCTATTTCCTTTTCTATGGCTTCCTCCAGGCGAAGGGTTTCGCTGATCTTATCCCGGATTTTCAGCTGAAAATCTACCTGGGCGCTAACATCTGCCTCAGAGACCCCTGCTGCCAGTACCCTGGGATCCATTTCAAGCTCAAAGCTCTGACTGCTGGTAAGGTTACCCACAGAGAGTACTGCCGTATAGGTACCCGGTTTCACCATGGGGCCACTCCGGTATCGCCTGTTGTCGGATTTGTTCCATGGCCCGGCTTGGGTCATGTCCCACCGGAACCGGTTCAGTCCTTTTTTACAAGTGAGGGATTCAGTTACCAGGAATTCGGTGAAATTGGTTCCCATGTCCCGTACCGCTCCTCCTATTGGGCCCGGTATACTATCGCTTGAATAGGCCGTGAGAACCTGGCCCTCCATATCCCTGATTTCCAGCTTTAACGTCTCGGTGGATTCGGCAGGAAGTACATAGTCCAGGAAAACAGCCGGTCTGGGATACTCAGGGGTTCGGCTTCCCCGGGCTCCGGACGGCATTCTGGAGCGGATCGCCTTCTGTGGTTTCAACAACCGGAGTGCACCTGTACTGTTCAGGCCTTCTTCCCGCATAGGCGAAATATTGTCAAGGATCCAGAAAGCCCGGCCCATTGTGGACAAGACCAAATCTCCCCGATGGATCTTTATGTCAGTGATCGGGGTAACCGGCAGGTTTTGCTGGAATGGCATCCAGGCCTTACCATCATCCATTGACACAAACATTCCAAATTCCGTC
>JARRLI010000091.1:0-5640 GCA_037387145.1 Robiginitalea sp.
CCAGGGGCTTTGTGGAGTCGCCTTCAAATACAATCCGGTCCTGTTCCAGAAAATACTCCTGGAGTATTTCTTTGTCCAACAAGGTCCGGATCACCGAACGGGTTGACCCTACGCGTTTTTCCAGTTCCCGGCTTCGCACAGGTTTTTGGTCACCCTGCTGGAGTTGAAACATCTGCAGGAGAATTTCTGTTTGCTTTGGAGCCCTTGCCAGGGTATTGAGCAAATCCTCCAGCGCCTGTTCATCCTCATACTTTGAATGGATTCGCAGGAATCTTGTTTTCTTTGGGCGGTAATCTTCCTGAAGGGCCTCTTCCAGTCGGATAGCCCCATTGCGAAGCAGGCGGTTCAGTATTGGCAGGACATTCTTGCGATCGACCAGTGCGCCCACCTGTGCTACCTTCAGGGATTTCTGGTAATCCAGGGCTTCAAGGATGATAGCCTCTGTTCCTTCGTATTCGACTTCTGTATTTTCCGATTCCGGGGTTTTAAGGACACGTGTCTCACTTTCGAGCAGGAAAATACCCGGAACCGCAGTGCGAAATACTTCCCCCAGGGTACACATATAATAGGAGGCTATCCACTCCCAGTGCTTCAGTTGCAATTCAGTGACCAGAGGAGCCTTGTCGAGAACCTGGTAGACCTCTTTGGCCTGATAGGCCACTGGCGCTTCTGTATGGAGTCCGATCACCAGGCCCGTATACAATTTTGATTTGCCAAAAGGCACGGCCACCCGCATACCGGTTGAAAGCAGCTCATACTGTTCCGCAGTAACAGAATAGGTGAAATTCCGTTCCAGTGGGATAGGTAAGAGTACCTCTATAAACTGATCCATTCAAAAATCTCTTTCCCACCGGGAGGTTGCCCCCGGTGAAATATTCGTGCCACTAGTCATTCTTCTGATTCGCGCTTTTCAAGGTTCTTGTGAAGGTATGCCAGGGTGGCATTCAATTCAAAGCCGAGCAAGAGAATGTTGGAGTTCAACCAGATATATACCATTAAAATCAGTAATCCTCCAAGCGCCCCATAGAACTCATTATACCGTGCAAATTGTTCGATGTAGATCCCAAACAAATAAGAAGTCAGCAGGATCAGCAAGGTGGTCATAAGCGCACCATATGAAAAGAATTTTGCCTTCTTCCCTTCCATAGTGCCGAAATAATACAGTACTGCAGTGGTCAGATAGGTAAACAATACAAATAAGAGCAGCTGCCCGGCCGCCACCCAATGAAGCTTGCCATCCTCTGGCTCAAAGCCATCTGCAAGGTAGGCCACTACATAGAATTCAAAATAGATATACCCTACCGCACCTAATATCAATAAAATGGAAAGTATCATCCCCACCATAAGGGCGTAGGCGTACTGACGGAAGAAGTTACGTGTAAACTCAATGTGGTAACTGGACTCGAACCCGCCAAAAATTGCATTAACCCCATTGGTCATCAGAATAATTGAGATCAGAAAAGAAGAAGAAAGCCAACCTCCTGTCTTCTGTTCCTTCAGTTCTAAAAAAATATCTGTAAAATAGTCTGCTGATGAGCTGGGCAGCAAGGTCTCTAGAAAATGAAGGAATTGCTCTTCAAAATTTCCCTGTCCTATATTCAAATACGGTATGACATAAGGGATCAGTGTGATTAAAAAGATCAGCAGCGGAAAAAGCGCCATAAACAGACTAAATGAAATGGCACTGGCACGTATCGACAGGGTGCCCCTTATGATGCCTCTGACATAGAGGACAACCAGATCAAAGAGTGACATCCCTTCAAAGGCCTTCAGGCGCACCCGCCTGAGCAGTATCACAATCCACCGTAACAGTGGAATATCCTCTAGTTTATCTGCCAGGGACTTGGCCATTTAAACAGCTTTTAAACTTAAATCCATATTGGAAACAGAATGGGTCAGCGCGCCTGAAGAAATAAAAGTAACTCCGCACTCCCCATAACTCCTGAGATTGAGATCAGTTATCCCACCTGAGGATTCCGTCTGGCATCGATCGCCGATCAACCGGACTGCCTCACGGGTCTGCTCCAGACTGAAATTGTCCAGCAGGATCCGATGTACCCCCTCAGATCTAAGGATTTCAGCCACCTCGTCCAAATTCCTGGCTTCCACGATGATCTTGAGATCCAGTTGGTTTTCTTTCAGATAGTTCCTGGTCTTGGCAATTGCCCCGGTAATGCCCCCTGCAAAATCGATGTGGTTGTCTTTTAGCATGATCATATCATAGAGGGCGAAACGATGATTCCTGCCTCCGCCAATGCGCACCGCCCATTTTTCGAGGGCCCTGATTCCAGGGGTGGTCTTTCGGGTATCCAGGATATGTGCGCCCGTTCCCTTGAGCAGCTCCACATAATCCCTGGTTTTTGTGGCGATCGCACTCATGCGCTGCATGCCATTAAGCACCAGGCGTTCTGCTTTCAGGATGCTGCGGGATGATCCGCTTATGTAAAAAGCAATATCCCCGGATTGTACCCTTGTTCCATCCGTGATCTCAACATTCATTTCAAGATCCGAATCAACTGACTTAAAGACCTGCCTAGCAAAGTCAACGCCGGCCAAAACGCCCTCATCCTTAACCAGGAGTTTAGCTTTTCCCAGGGCTTCCCTTGGGATACATGCCAGAGAACTATGGTCTCCACCTCCAACATCTTCCCTGATGGCGTTTGCTATTATCCGGTCAATTTCCTCCTGAAATCTGGCTGGTGAAATCATGTGGGCAGTTTAATCCACTAAAGTAACAAATTGTTTCTTGACCCGGGATGTTCTCCGGCTTTAAGAAGTCAGGACGAAAGCCTATTTTCGTATCGTGAAATTACTGCTGCTCACAGTCGGAAAAACAGATTCGCAGCACCTGGAATTCCTGGTGGCCGAATTCAGCAAGCGTTTGAATCGGTACGTGCCTTTTGAACTCCGTGCGGTCCCGGATATAAAAAAGAAGGGGAATCGGGATGCGGCATCAATTCAGGAGGAAGAATCCAGGGAAGTCCTCAAGTACATTCATCCCTCAGACACCGTTTTGTTGCTTGATGAGAAGGGAAAGGAATTTTCTTCCCGGAACTTTGCAGCCTACCTCCAGAAATGCATGAATTCCGGTCCGAAAAGGTTGGTCCTTGTTATCGGAGGTGCTTATGGACATGGTACTTCCCTGCGCCACAGGGCATTTGCGAGCATCAGCCTCTCCAAAATGACCTTCAACCACCAGGTAGTCCGCCTGATGGCGGTAGAACAACTCTACCGGGCTTTCTCCATCCTTAAAGGAGACCCATATCACAATGATTAGGGGCATTAATACAATACACGGAACTTGATGGTGTGCTCTACCCCTTTGAGCGCTCGGATGACGGCCTTGTTGTAATCCTTATCCAGATCGGTTATCACATATCCCACCTCACCGTCTGTGGAGAGGTACTGACCGGTAATATTCATATCGAAGGAGGCCAGTATTTCATTGATATGCGCCATGATTCCGGGCACATTCTCATGAATATGCAGGAACCGGTGGGCATTCTGTTGCCTGGGAAGGCGGATATTTGGAAAGTTGACCGCATCCACCGTACTGCCGGAATTTATGTACTCCATGATCTTGTTGGGAACGAAATCCGCGATGTTCCGTTGGGCTTCCTCTGTACTTCCACCAATATGCGGTGTAAGGATTACATTCTGATGCCCCCGGAGGGGGGTGTCAAAAGGACCATTGGACCTGGGCTCTTCCGGATAGACATCTAGAGCAGCTCCGGCAAGCCATCCGGTGTCAAGGGCTTCTTCCAGGGCTGAAATGTCCACTATAAAACCCCGGGACAGATTGATCAGGTAGGTGCCCTTCCGCATTTGCTTGAGCTCCCTGGCTCCTATCAGGTTCCGATTGTGCGGGTTGTCATCTACGTGAAGGGAGACCACATCAGAGACGTTCAGCAAATCCTCCAGGGTATCGCAACGTATTGCATTCCCCAGGGCCAGTTTATCCTCAATATCGTAATAGTATACGCGCATCCCCATGGCCTCTGCCAAAACAGAAAGCTGTTTGCCTATATTCCCATACCCTACTATCCCCAACCTCTTCCCGCGTATTTCACGAGAATTTGCGGCTGTCTTGTTCCAGGACCCCCCGTGGATTTCTGTGGACCTGGGGAAGATATTTCGCATCAACATGATTATTTCCCCTATGGCCAGTTCTACCACTGAGCGGGTATTGCTGTAAGGGGCATTAAAGGCGGTCACCCCTTTCAGGCGGGCGTAGTCCAGGTCGATCTGGGTAGTTCCGATGCAGAAGGCCCCTATTACCAGTAATTTATCGGCTGCATCCAGAACCTTCCGGGTCACCTGAGTCTTGGATCGGATACCCAGCACATGTACGCCTCTGATGCGTTCAATCAATTCTTCTTCAGGCAGGCTGTGGGTTACGAGCTCTACCGAAAACCCATCTTCGGATAAGTTGTCGAAAGCTGCCGGATGTACGTTTTCCAACAACAGGATCTTGATTCGGTTCTTGGGATAGGAGAGGTTTCTGGGCAGATCGTTCACAAATAAAAATTCGTCAAGGTTCGGTGCAATGTGGTCCGCATACCGGGCAGCTTTCTCACGATGTACATTTTCCGTGTAGGCAAAGAATTTATGTGCGATGCCCGCCTCGCGCATTACATAGTCGCTGTAACCGTCTCCTATTACCTGTACCTCCCCCTCCAGGTTCAGCTGCCGCAGGCATTCAATTTTGCCATTGTGCTGTGCCAGGAGGTTTTCCTCATCAAAACCGATGATGTTGCCCTCTGTATCAAACTCGAAGGTGTTGGCATATACCCGGTCTTCCGGAATATTATATTCAGATACAATGGGAACGATAAACTCACGGAAACCAGCGGAAATGACAAATATCTGGGAAGCATGCTTTTCAAAAAATTCCCGGTTTGCAGCAATGGATTTAGAAATTTTCCTGCGGAGTTCCTCAATGAGCAATGGGAGGTGGTCTCTATGGGCGTTCAGCATGCGAATGCGCCTTTCGAGGGATTCTGTAAAGGAGATGTCCCCATCAATGCCCAGATTGGTGATATGCTCGATCTCCTGTATGATCTCGTCCCGGTCTGCCCGGTTTTTAAGGGTAATCGCAGCCAACAAGTCGAGGGCTTCAACCCGGGTCAGGGTACTGTCAAAATCAAAAATATACTTTCGTTCCACCGCTTCTATGATATCGTTACAACAATCGAAGATAAAAAGAATTCAAAGGCTGTTGAAGGGGTGTTTTAAAAAGTAATAAACATAGAAGCTTACAATGTTATTTCAATAAATTAAATTTCAGACATTCTATTCTGGATGGAACTGAACAGAAAAACAAAACCCCTGATAACTACTGCCATCAGGGGTTCAGTAGAAGAATTTTTGCTTGCCTAGAAGAAATATTAAGATGCCCATCAAATGTCACCAGGTCCACAAAAGATACAGGCGTGCCATTATCAAACTGAGTTACCACCGTTTCGCTTATTTCGCATTCGCATTCCTTAAGGGTGATCGCGATGGTCCCTCCATCTTCCAGACTTCCGAAATTTATAGTGGCGGGATGAATTCCCTGAGAAGCATTTTCCAAATCAATATAGACGGTAGTTGAACCGTCATCGTTGGGAATGAAGGAGGCCACTCCTGTAACGGATGAGC
>JARRLI010000092.1:0-5361 GCA_037387145.1 Robiginitalea sp.
CCTTTGAAGCGGAATTCCAATCCCGGGATATCAATACGGTTCGAATAGTGCACGATGTGGCTATCATCTCCATTGTGGGGCTTGATCTCAGCACCTTCCACAGGCCCTTTAATGCCCTTATCCAAAACCAAATAGAGCCCTTATTATTCAATAATTCGGTTACGGGCAAGAATGTCGGGATTGTGGTAAAGCAGGCCGATCTCAGTAAGGCGCTGAATGTGATGCACGGGCAGATCTTTGGGATCAGTAAGAAGGTCAACCTGGCCATATTCGGTTGTGGCAATGTGGGAGGAACTCTCCTGGATCAACTCCTGGCTTCTGCCGGCAGCATTGAAGAAAGGAAGGGTATTCAATTGAATGTTTTTGCCCTTGCTAACTCCAGGAAGGTACTCCTGCAGCGCCAGGGTATTTCCGGGGATTGGAATGCACAATTACATACTGAGGGAGAAGCCTATTCTATAGATGATGTCATTGAATACGCCCAGCGGTATCACCTGGAAAATCTGATCGCCATAGATAATACGGCCAGCGGGATATTTGTGGCCAACTACCCGGCCCTGATCCGAAATGGATTCGATCTGGTGTCTTCCAACAAGATCGCCAATACACTTTCCTATGATTACTATTCGGGGCTTCGCGAAGCTTTGGGGGATCACCAGAAGACCTATCTCTATGAAACCAACGTGGGGGCGGGTTTACCCCTGATCGATACCATAAAATTATTGCACCTCTCCGGGGAGAATATCACTCGGATTAAAGGTGTTTTCTCTGGATCCCTGAGTTATATTTTTAATGTTTTCTCCCAGCATGACCGTCCGTTTTCTGAAGTGGTTGGAGAAGCTATGGAGCTGGGATACACGGAACCAGATCCGCGGGAGGACCTTTCCGGCAATGATGTCGGTCGGAAATTGTTGATCCTGGCCCGTGAACTTGACCTTCGCAATGAATTTGAAGATATTCAGATCCAGCATCTGATCCCTACGGATTTGAGGGGGTTGGATCTGAAGGCCTTTACAGGCAACCTTTCCCGCCTGGACCCTGTTTTCAAGGAGATGAAAGACAGGCAGGCTGCGGACCATGTGTTGAGGTATGTGGGAGACCTGCATGGCGATCTCCGGGAGGCCAAAGGAGAGTTAGAAGTGAAATTATTGTCCGTTCCCAGAAACAGTACACTGGGGCAGGTGAAGGGTTCGGATTCACTGATCGAGATATACACCGAGTCGTATGGAGAAAATCCACTGGTCATCCAGGGGGCCGGCGCAGGTGCTTCAGTTACTGCACGCGGCGTTTTTGGTGATATTTTGCGTATTGCTGAAAAGCGGTAAATGAGAAAGCGATGGACAAAGATAAAACACAACGAATCGAAACCGCGGCTATCCGAACACAGATTGAACGTACTCAGTTCAGCGAACATGCCAGCCCTCTGTACCTGACCTCCAGTTATATCTTTGAGGATTCCGAGGATATGAGGGCTTCCTTTGCAGAGGAAAAGCAGCGATCAGTCTATACCAGGTATTCAAACCCGAACACCAGCGAGCTTATCGAAAAAGTTTGCCTTATGGAAGGGGCCGAAAATGGTTTTGCCTTTTCTTCAGGGATGGCTGCGGTGTTCTCTACCTTTGCCGCCCTCCTCAGTTCAGGGGACCATATCATCAGCTCCCGTTCAGTTTTTGGATCCACCCATACGCTGTTTGCCGAGGTGTTTCCCAAGTGGGGGATTTCGCATTCCTATTTCCCGTTCAATGTTCCTGAAACCGTTGAATCCCTCATCCGTCCTGAAACCAGGATTCTCTATGCCGAATCCCCAACAAACCCAGGAGTGGACCTCCTGGACCTGGAGCATCTCGGCAAGATTGCGCGTGCTCATGGATTATGGTTGATCATAGACAATTGTTTTGCCACTCCCTATCTGCAACAACCCATCCGATTTGGTGCCGATGTGGTCATCCATTCGGGAACCAAGCTCATGGACGGACAGGGAAGGGTACTGGCCGGCCTGGCAGTTGGCCGGAGAGAACTGATTGATAAGATCTACCGGTTTGCTCGTGTAGCGGGCCCAGCCCTTTCACCTTTCAACGCGTGGATCCTTTCCAAAAGCCTGGAAACCCTGCCTGTTCGGGTGGATCGACATTGCCGAAATGCCCTTGAAGTGGCTGAGTTCCTGGAGGATCATCCTCAGATCAATTGGGTAAAATACCCCTTCCTCCCTTCACATCCACAGTACGGGCTGGCGCAAAAACAAATGAAGGCTGGTGGTTGTGTTGTCGCTTTTGAGGTCCGTGGTGGGGTATGCGGGGGTCGAAACTTTTTGAACCGCATCGGGATGCTATCCCTTTCTGCGAATCTGGGGGATACCCGCAGTATTGTGACCCATCCGGCTTCGACCACGCATAGTAAACTAAACCCGGAGGAACGGTCGCAAAGTGGAATAACAAATGGGATGATCCGCATTTCAGTGGGGCTGGAACACCCAGAAGACATCATTGCCGATCTGAGGCAAGCTCTGGATGCGGCACCCCAATCCTAGAGTGAAGGATTTTTCGCAGAGGCGCCGGGAGGCACAAAAACCCCTGTAAATCCTTGTATAAAAGAAGTCGGTGGCCTTTCTTTGTAGGAGTTCATTGGAATTATGACTTGTTATTGAGAAAGGTGGAGGGAATGGACCCTGTGAAGCCTTAGCAACCCTTTTACCTGCAAAGCAGTAAAAGAAGGTGCTACATTTCATCCTGTCGGAGACAGGGGAGATAACATCAGCCTTTTGTCCATTTCGGCTTCCCCTTCCTTTCCAACATTCATTGTCAAATTCAACCTTCGCTGTCCATTATTGGATGGTTAGAGTGTAAATAAGATGCCAGATATTCAAGAAATACTGAAGGACCGGATCCTTGTCCTGGACGGGGCCATGGGGACCATGTTGCAACAATATTCTTTTGAGGAGTCGGATTTCAGGGGGGAACGCTTTAAGGATTGGTCACATCCCCTTCAGGGAAATAATGATCTTTTGTCTCTAACGCAGCCTGAGGCTATTGCATCGGTTCACCGGAAATATCTGCAGGCTGGTGCTGATATCATTGAAACGAATACTTTTTCGGCCACCTCCGTTGCCATGGCAGATTACGGCATGGAAGATCTGGTATATGAGATTAACCGTGAATCGGCCCGTATTGCTTCGAGAGTCGCTGCGGAATTTAACAGGGAGACCCCGGAGAAACCCCGTTTTGTGGCCGGTAGCATGGGACCTACCAACAAGACTGCAAGCTTATCCCCTGATGTAAATAACCCGGGTTATCGTGCCATCACTTTTGAGGTACTGCAGAGGTCCTACAGGGAACAGGCCGAGGGATTGCTGGCCGGTGGGGTAGATCTATTTTTGGTGGAAACCGTTTTTGATACACTCAACGCCAAGGCTGCGCTTTTTGCCCTGACAGAGCTCATGGAGGAACGGGGGACCCGGATCCCCGTAATGATAAGCGGGACTATCACCGATGCCTCCGGCCGGACGTTGTCCGGTCAGACCGCTGAGGCTTTTCTTATTTCGATATCTCATGCCTCCCTGCTTTCTGTAGGATTTAATTGTGCCCTTGGGGCCAGACAGCTAACGCCATATTTGCAGGTGCTTTCTGACCGTACCAACATAGCGGTTTCGGCACATCCGAATGCAGGCCTTCCCAACGCCTTCGGAGCCTATGATCAGGGACCGGAAGAAATGGGTGATCAGATCCGTGAATACTTGGAAAAAGGACTGGTCAATATCGTGGGTGGATGCTGCGGCACTACCCCTGAGCATATTCGCAAGATTTCCGATTTGGCAAAGCAATTTGAACCGAGGTCTTTCATGCCTCCCCAAACAAAACCTAAATATTCTGGCAACTCCCGTGAAAAGTAGAGAGGAAAGATATCTGAAACTGGCGGGTCTGGAACCCCTGGTCATCACCCCGGAGAGCAACTTTATCAATGTGGGGGAACGCACTAATGTGGCAGGGTCCAGAACATTCCTTAGATTGATCAAGGAAGGGGCGTTTGAAGAGGCGTTGGAGATTGCCAGGGACCAGGTAGAGGGTGGTGCCCAGATCCTGGACGTCAACATGGACGATGGCCTGATCGAGGGAAAGGAGGCCATGGTAAGCTATCTGAATCTGCTGATGGCGGAACCCGATATCGCCCGTATTCCAATTATGATTGACAGCTCCCGTTGGGAGATAATAGAGGCAGGCCTTCAGGTGGTACAGGGTAAATGCGTGGTCAACTCCATCAGCCTGAAGGAAGGGGAAGAAGAATTCCTGCGGCAAGCCCAAACTATCCGAAGGTATGGGGCAGCGGTAATTGTCATGGCATTTGATGAACAAGGACAGGCAGACACGTATGATCGAAGGATTGAAATCGCTGAGCGCTCGTATCGCCTGCTTACCGGGAAGTTGGATTTCCCACCTGAGGATATAATCTTCGATTTGAACATTTTTCCAGTCGGTACCGGAATGGAGGAACATCGAAGGAACGCTGTGGACTTTATTGAAGCAACAAGATGGGTTCGCCAGCATCTGTTACATTGCAGTGTGAGTGGCGGAGTGAGCAATGTCTCTTTTAGTTTTCGGGGCAATAATCGAGTCCGGGAAGCCATGCACTCGGCCTTTTTATATCACGCCATACAGGCGGGAATGAACATAGGAATCGTGAACCCAACCCTTCTGGGGGTTTATGACGATATCCCAAAGGAATTGCTGCAGTATGTGGAGGATGTGTTGCTGAACCGGCGTGAGGATGCCACCGAACGGCTGATTGAGTATGCTGAGACCATTGAGCGAAGTGGAATGAAAATCCAAAAGGATGAGTCCTGGCGGGAGCTTCCATTACAGGACCGTATTACCCGGGCCCTGGTCAAGGGCATCGATAAGTATATTGAGGCTGATGTGGAAGAAGCCCGAAGTTCTGCACAAAAAACGATCGAGGTGATCGAAGGCCCCCTAATGCAGGGTATGAATGTGGTTGGGGACTTGTTTGGAAGTGGGAAGATGTTCTTGCCCCAGGTAGTCAAATCCGCACGGGTGATGAAAAAAGCCGTAGCCTACCTGACCCCGTTTATCGAATCAGAGAACCTGGCGGGTCAGGAGTCCAAGCCTGCGGGCAGGATTCTGATGGCCACCGTGAAGGGAGATGTGCACGACATTGGAAAGAATATTGTCAGTGTAGTGCTGGCTTGCAACAATTATAAGATCATAGACCTGGGTGTACTGGTTCCCCCCGAAAAAATAATCGAGACCGCCCGCCAGGAGCAGGTGGACATTATCGGCCTCAGTGGCCTGATCACCCCATCTTTAGATGAAATGGTTTTCCTTGCCCGGGAAATGGAGCGTCAGGGATTTC
>JARRLI010000093.1:0-5357 GCA_037387145.1 Robiginitalea sp.
GAAATCATCGCGTTTTGGAGGAAATTACCAAAAAGCTACCCGCTGTTTCAGGTAGCAATTGCGGCTGCAAATATACAATCTATTCTTAACGAATCAAGTCCCACAGGTTGGAAATTTTTGTTTTCTCGAAAAAGCCCCATCTTTGGGCTCATCATAATACTGTTGAAGCCAATGTTGATCGTATTGCTGGGCTATATGGGAAGTGGAAAATCCGCTATCGGAAAAGCCCTTTCTGAGCACCTGAATCTGCCCTTTACAGACCTGGATACCCGTATTGAAATTGCAGAGGGAAAATCCATTCCGGAGATCTTCAAAACCCGGGGAGAACTATTTTTCAGGAGGCGGGAACACGAACTATTGAAGGAATTGCTGAATGCAGGGGAGGACTGCGTACTTTCCCTGGGCGGTGGTACACCGGCTTATGCAGGGAACATCGATCTGATCATCGAAAAAACACCCAATACCTTCTACCTGCAGCACTCCATTCCCTCAATGGTCAGCAGGTTGGAGAAGGAGCGTGGAGAACGACCGATAATCGCCCATCTCCAGGACTCCGACTTATATGAATTCATCGGGAAACACCTGTTTGACCGGATCCCTTTTTACTCTTTGGCTGCCCATACACTTCCGTGCGATGGAAAACCCCTCGGTACCGTAGTTGCAGAAATCGAAAAGAAGTTAGTCTAGGTATACCCCGTAATCCTTTGGGCTGAAGTCGACCCGCACATGTTCTTCCAGTGAAGTGGACAGGGAAAGCCCTTTGAAGTCTGCCTTTATGGGATATCGCTTATAGTTGCGGTCCACCAGCACGGCAGTTTTCAGTAGTTTCAGCGGGGTATTCAGGAAGTGGTGCACGGCGTAGATCAGGGTGGCTCCTGATTTCAACACATCATCCACTACCACAACGGACCTCCCCTGGTAAGCCTCTGGTTTCAGGGATGTCCGAATACCACTCTTAAGTGGGTCGGCTTTGTCCATCTGTACCTTGCAAAGTTGGATTTCAGCAGGGCAGATCTTTTCCAGGGCCCGTTTGATCTTTTTTGCAAAATCAAGGCCACCACCTTCAATCCCGGCCAGTACTATCTCCTTCTCATCCACATTGGACTCATATATCTGATAGGCTATGCGGTTGATCTTGTGCAGGATTTGCTGGTGAGACAGGATTCTGTGGTCCATAGGGATGGGCTATTTATTCTCAAAGATAAAAAAGAGTTCATTGCCTGCCCGCGGGGGAATGGAATTTATGGCCCTTTCCAGGACGCGGATCTCAAAATAGGGAGTGAACAACGACCGGTATTCCTCCCGGGATCCCCCAAAAGGTGGTCCCGCCTCGGTTAGGGGGAAGTCGAAGAAAAGGCCGGCCAGTTTGCCGCCTGCCCCCAGTAATTCCTTCATTTTTGAGGCATATGCCGGCCGCCACTCGGGAGGGAGTGCGCAGAAAAATGTATGTTCAACAATCAGGTCATAGGGCCCGGTCTCCAATTTGAAAAAATCTTCAACCACAAGCCGCTCCTCAGGAAAGGAATCCGGAAGCCGTTCCCTGAGATGTTTCAGGGGGTATGGGGCAATGTCAACCACCGTAAGGTTCGTAAAACCATTCTTATAGAGATATTCAACCTCATACCCCTTTCCGGCTCCGGGGATCAGGATCTTCAGGTCTTTGTGTTCCAACTGGTCTATATAAGCCCTGATGGGGGGAGTTACTTCCCCCAGGTCCCAGCCTGTCCGCTTTTCCCGATAGCGGGTTTGCCAATACGCCTTATTTAGCTTCATCCTTGTATTGATCCAGGTCCCTGCGATCTTTCTTGGTTGGTCTTCCTGTGCCTTGTTTTCGGTAGTATTCCTTGGAGGCCTGCATCATTTTAAAATGTTCCTGCTCTTCTCTGGAAGTGGTATCTTCCCGGTAGATCCCCACCCATTTGGCTCCAACCCGTTGAGGGGGTACATCCAGCACTTTCAGGCTGAGGTTCATCTGGTTTTTCCGAAGGACTATCTCATCCATTGGGAGGACTTCCCTGGAGGGTTTTACTACCTGGCCTCCAATGCGGACATGCCCTTTTTTACAGGCTTCTGTGGCCTGGTTCCGGGTTTTGAAATACCTTGTACACCAGAGATATTTGTCTATCCGCATGGGCCAAATCTTTGTTAATGGATGCTCAAAAATAGGGGAAAATTGTATCTTGCGCCCTTTAAAACAAAAGGCTATGTCGTTGAAGCAGTTTTGCGGAATGCTCTTTGCAGTTGGACTTCTTGTAAGTTGCGGAGAAGATGACGGATTGAACGTGGAGATAGTGCCCCCACGGGACCTGGCTGAAGTTGCTGCCGAGGACGATGCTGCATTGCGTGAATACCTGCAGTCGCATTTCTACAACTACGAGGAATTTGAAAACCCGCCTGCGGACTTTAACTACAAGATCGTAATCGATACAATCGCTGGTGATAACACCGGTAGGATACCCCTGATTGATCAGGTAGCCTCTGTTCAAATCAACGTAACCAATGAAGAAATGGGCCTGGAAGATCAACCGGACCAAATTCATACGTTGTATTATCTGATCGCCCGCGAGGGACCTGAGACCGCACCTACCATTGCGGATTCAGCATTTGTAACATACCGGGGTACCCTGCTGGATGGCAAGGATTTTGACGGGTCATTCACCCAGCCGGTCTGGTTTGACCTGGCCCGTATACAGGGCCCGCTTCAGGGTGCCAGAGGATTTACGGAAGGTATGCCCTTTTTCAATTCCGGTAGTGGAATCACGGTAAATCCGGATGGGACGGTAACTTCTGTTGATGGAGGGATCGGAGCGGTGTTCATGCCATCAGGGCTTGGGTATTTCAATGCCCCACCCACGGTGGCTATTCCTGCCTACAGCCCCCTGATCTTTCTGTTGGAATTGTTCTCCATAGAAGAGACCGACCACGATGGGGATGGAATCCCTTCTATACAGGAAGACCTGGACGGGGACGGCTATCTCTACAATGACAACACGGACGAAGATACCGAACGTGAGACGCCGGGAGCCCCCCTGCGGGCCAATTTCCTGGACGATGATGACGATGGGGATTTCAAACCCACGCGTGAGGAGATCATAATCAATCCGGATGGAACCCTCGAGTTTCCCGATTCAAATGGCAACGGTATCCCGGATTATCTCGACCCGACGACTTTCTGAATCAGATAAAGAAAACTTTTTAGTTACAGATTTGGTAGATTAGGCTACAGGGCTCAACAGCCTTAAAGAAGCTTATAGGAAAGCCCCAGGATTATCTGGCTGGGCCTAGTATCCAGCCGTATACCCTCCACTTCTGAAATATCCAGGTAGTTTGGGCTCAGGCCTCTTTCGTACCGGATATCGATTCCCAAATTGCCAAAGTTGACACCCCCTCCGATTTGCAGACCCACAGAAAATTCATTCTCCACATCACTGATATCGATGTCGGCCAGGTCTGTACTCAGTACATATTGAAAGGCAGGTCCAATATATCCATGGAAGATACCCAGGAATTTGTGTCCGAATAGTACCGGCAGGTCGAGTTTTTGCATTTTAAAGGACTCCCCGTCGTAATCCGAATTTATTTCCGTGTAGACCAGTTCCGGCCGCATGTAGGCCGTACTCCCGATCCTGCCCCAGACTCCTACATGGTATCCGACGCCAGTATCTGGGCTGATATCCGGCAACTCATCTATTTTTAGTTCTCCGCTTGTATTGAAGTTGATCCCTGCCTTGAGGCCGAAACCTGAACCGCCGCCCTGGGCTAGTGCCGCCACACTAACAAAAAGCAATAGCGTGCTTAAAAAGTTTTTCATACTGTGTTCTTGTTTTGCCCGGAATGGTTCAGTCCTTTCAAGCTTTAAGCTCCATTACTTTCAAAACGGCTTTTTCGATGGCTTTATTATTCAGCCCGTATTTCTCCATCAACTGATCTGGGGTGCCACTTTCCCCAAAGGTATCCTGGGTAGCCACGAATTGCTGGGGGGTTGGTTTATGGGTGGCCAGCACACGGGCTACGCTTTCCCCCATCCCGCCAAGGTAGTTGTGTTCTTCAGCAGTTACCACACAACCGGTTTTGGAAGCCGATGCAACGATGGCTTCGGAATCGATGGGTTTGATGGTATGCAGGTTGATCACTTCGGCTGAAATGCCCCTGGCAGCCAGATTTTCAGCAGCAACCAGGGCTTGCCATACCAGGTGTCCTGTAGCCAGGATGGTCACGTCTGTCCCTTCCTGCAACAGCAGGGCCTTCCCAATTTCGAACTTCTGGTCCTCCGGAGTAAAATTGGCCACCTTGGGACGGCCGAAACGCAGGTAAACCGGACCTTCGTGTTCTGCAATGGCCAGCGTGGCTGCTTTGGTCTGGTTGAAGTCACAGGGGTTGATCACAGTCATGCCCGGTAGCATCTTCATAAGCCCGATGTCTTCCAAAATCTGGTGGGTGGCCCCGTCTTCTCCCAGCGTGATCCCGGCATGGGAGGCACAGATCTTCACATTTTTGCCCGAGTACGCGATGGACTGACGGATCTGGTCGTAAACCCTTCCTGTGGAAAAATTGGCGAATGTCCCGGTAAAAGGGATATACCCGCCTATGGTAAGCCCAGCGGCAATCCCCATCATGTTAGCCTCGGCAATCCCTACCTGAAAGAAGCGGTCGGGGTTTTCCGATATAAAGGCGTCCATCTTAAGGGAGCCTACCAGGTCGGCGCAGAGGGCCACCACTTTAGGATTCTTTCTGCCCAATTCTGCCAGGCCGGCACCGAAGCCGCTTCGTGTATCTTTTTTCCCCTGATCCGTGTATTTTTTCATCCGTTTCCTTAGTTTTATTTAGTAATCTCCCAGGGTTTCCGGGTTCTGTTCCAGTCCCCGTTGCAGTTGTTCATCATTTGGCGCCTTTCCATGCCAGGCATGTGTATGCATCATATAATCCACACCGTGGCCCATTACGGTTTCCATGATCACTGCTACTGGTTTTCCTTTTCCGGTCCGTTTCCTGGCTGCTGCCATGGTACTGATGATGGCCTGCAGGTTGTTCCCTTCCTTCAGGGAGATCACATCCCATCCGAAGGCTTCTAATTTCGTTTTGACATCCCCCAGGGGCATCACTTCCTCAGTCGGCCCGTCTATCTGCTGCCCGTTGCGGTCGAGAGTAGCGATAAGGTTATCCACCTTGCGCCCGGCAGCAAACATTGCTGCTTCCCATATCTGCCCTTCCTGCAGTTCGCCATCTCCGTGCAGGCTGAAAACCAGGTGGGGATCCTTGTTAAGGTTCTTTGCCAGTGCGGCCCCAATGGCTACCGACATGCCCTGTCCGAGGGATCCGGAAGCGATCCGTATGCCGGGCAGCCCTTCATGCGTGGC
>JARRLI010000094.1:0-7061 GCA_037387145.1 Robiginitalea sp.
GCGCACAATGTAAACCATCAAACCGGTATACGAAAACATAAGCATATCACCTGACACCGCCTCCAAATAATACTACCCGACTGAATACGTAAAGGCCCGGGAATCCTTGCCCTGAACTTCGATCATGACATCTTTCAGGGGATTGGTGCCATCGGTCACGGTCCCCTGTATACTTCGCATATCCTGTGCGGTAAGGCTATTAGCAACAGAAATTATAGTTGCAATAAGGGCTATTCTAATAATTTTCATTTCGATCTTTTAACAGTCTCTTACTAATATCTCTCCTGTGCAGTTGCTGTCAATTCAGGGCTACGGTCGAACCTTTGGCAAGGGTAAACAGCTGCTGGTTGAC
This sequence comes from Robiginitalea sp., assembly GCA_037387145.1. Taxonomy (GTDB): domain Bacteria; phylum Bacteroidota; class Bacteroidia; order Flavobacteriales; family Flavobacteriaceae; genus Robiginitalea. Next base: position 353 of record JARRLI010000094.1, read on the forward strand.
ATCCTTTAAAGTGAGTTTAAATACCCGGACGTCTTTTCGCTGAGCACGGGTGCCGTAATTATCATAAATGGTGACCTTAAGGTAAGTGGGGGTTAAACTTTTATTCCCAAGGTACCGCAGGTTGACCTGCCAGATTCCCGGCAGGGAATCGTCAATCAGGAATTCCTGGGCATTAAAACCGATCTCCTTCTCCTTCATAATGGCATCCGCATTGCTGGCCAGGGAGTGCTTCCATACATGGAATTGTTTTTCCGGATTTACAAATTGAAGGTCGAACTCAGCCTCCCCATCATTCCATTCGAAGACAAGGCGGGTCCCTTGAAAGTCTTCTTTTTCCACATAGAGTGACGGACGGTTGGCTTCACTAACGATCCCGGCCTTATGCAGGAAGAGCAGGTTGTTGTATTCCCGGTTGAGGATAGGGACAAATGAAGTGCTGTCCACAGGAATCATCCCTTCTTCAACGAGGTAGTCATAACGCTTGTACATAGAAGCAGACTTGTCGTACTGATCCAGATCCCGGTAGCTATTGGCCAGGTCCATGTAGGACTGCCCGTAATTTGGTCGCATCCGCATGACCTCCATATAGGCCTGGTTGGCTTTCCTGGTTCGTGACTGACTATCGTAGGTATATGCAAGGGCCTTTAAAACCACTGGGTTTCTCCGAAGCAGATAGGCATGTGAATCCACAATATGGTCTGCAAAATCCGAATCTCCCCTGACTTCATAAAAATGCCGGTAGGCATCCAGGAAGAAGTAGGGTGAACCCGAATAGCGCGCGGCGTACTTTTCATAAACTCCTTTAGCCTCCTCTGCAGTTGCTGCCTCCATGAGTTCCCTGTAATAGGTAGGTTGGCTCTGGGCTACATCTTCCCGGCTCAAAACCGGGCCGCTTTGGAAATTATTACGGAGGCGTGCATAGTCGGTGATCTTCCCTCCTTTTGGGCTTCCGGCCAGGGTGTTGATCACGATGACCCCCCCTGCGCCTATGTTTCCATACATGGTGCTTGTTGCGAAGTTATTCAGGATGGCCAGACGCTTTATCTGGTTGATGTCCAGCCAAATAGGCGCATCTGTCAAGATAAGGCCGTCCACATCAAAGATCGCAGCACGCTGATTGAACAAGGATGAAGACCCCCTGATGTAGACCCGTTGGGCTCCGGGATTTTCAAATTCAGTAAAGGAATCTGCATCGCGCTGGGGAACCCCTTGAATATTAGTGAGCTGTCCTCCCTTCATTGTAGGCTCACCTCCTCCTGAGCATTCGCCAACAACCCTGACACCGGCAAAACGATTGCGCAAAAGATCCAGAATGCAGAGATAAACAGGCGTTATGTCCTGGTCCGTCATGAACCGAATATTACCAGGAGCTGTATCGGCATTCAGAATGCCGTAGGCGGTACGGATCAGTCGTTCGTTTATGGCGTATTCCGATTGTAGTTCACGCTGGGTCTTCCGGTTACTTCCCACCACAATTACTTCCTCCAGCTCCTCTACATCCATTACCATGGTTGGATTAAGAATACGCGTTACATCTTCCACACGGATCCGGAGTGGTTTCATTCCGGTATAGGTATAAAGCAGTATATCACCCGGGACAGCCTGTATTGAATACATACCACCGTCGTCTGAAAATGTACTGTCCGTTCCCCCTTCTACTGAAATCGCCACATTGGCCAGGGGAGAACGGCCATCAGTCACCTTGCCGCGGATGGTTTTTCCAGGTTGCTGGGCCATCAGGAACGGCCCGACCAATAACATAAGAATCCAGATCTTCTTCATAGCTCTTGCATTTAACTCCCTTAAAGATAACACATTATATGTTAAGAAAAACAAAAATCAGGAATGTGAAAACACCTGAAGGATCGCTCATGAAGTGCCCTTCTGAATTCTGGCCGCAGCGGTGGGGCAAGACGCTTCGCGGGAATCCTTCCTGGTCTTACAAAAGAGATGGTTTTATTCCCGCAGGGTTGCTTCCCTCCCGGAAGAAAGAACGATACTTACCTGGGGATCAAATAAAGTTCGGTTTGCCTGCCACTGACATACCGAAATCCCTCAAGGCCATAGTACCCCGCTTCTTCCAGCATCACACGGATGTCCCGATTCCATTCAGGAAGGTGGACAGTGGTATTCAATTCGATGGCGTAAACTGTGTTGGGGCGCAGCGGGTAGTTCTCCCCATCATCCGTCATGACGCCTCCCTGGGCGTCCCACATTCCGATAGTGGTCCCGGCTGAATGCCCATAAGACCCGAGTGGGTGGGTATAGATCGCCGGGCTGAGGCCCGCTTCCCTGGCCTGGGTCAGTGCACCCTCCAGAATATCATTGCCGGTTTGTCCTGCTTTCATGTTGGAGGTGAGGAAATCCTGTACCTGGTTCCCTTTATGCAACGCCTGCTTTAAAAAATCAGGCGCATCAGATTCATCCGGCCTGAGTACATAGGCGAGTTGCTGGCAGTCCGTGTTCATCCGCAGATAGGTTATCCCAAAATCGCAATGCAGAAGATCCCCTGGAAGGATCACCATATTTTCAGGCCTGTCGGAAAAAGAATAGAGATGGTCTTCCAGGACCTCAGCCGATCGCTGAATATCTACGGTTGGATGGAACCAGGTATCCAGCCCAAGGTCGGTAACTTTTTGGCGCATCCACCATTCGACTTCAGTAGTGGTGGTTACCCCCGTGGTAATAACCTTGTTGGAAAAAGCCTCTGCGATCACATTGTGCGTGATTTCAACCAAATGGCCCATTAAAGCCATCTCGCGGGGAGTCCTGGTCTCGATCCAACCGACTGCCAGGGCTTCAGCAGAAACTACCCGCCCCCTGTATTTTTTGGGCAGGTACTCCATAAATGCATCGTAGTCCGTCTTGTCCAGCCCATCTGCAATGTTGAAGTCCTGCGAAAAATTCAGTCCGATTTTATCAGGGTCTCTTTCCGCGATCAGATCGATCAACCGCTTCCACTGATCCGGCTCACTTTCCTTATCCCAGGCAGATACTATATTTTCCCCAATATTATAGCGAGCCACGGCCAGCCGATCTATTCGACCTTCCGCAGCATCCCTGTAAAAAAGAAGGATCGTCCTTCTCCGGGCATTGAGCCAGGTAGCCGGAAGCATGGTGCGGAGCACGGGATCCTCATTATACTCCCTTGAAATCAGTATCCACATATCAATGCCGGTGCGGTCCATCAATTCTGGAAGAAGGGATTCAAAACGCTCTTTTAGAAGCTCGTCCACTACCCGTGCACGTTCCGAAACGGGCAGAACTTGCTGGGCCATTGCCTGGAAAAGCAGGCCTATTGAAAATAAAGTAAGGAAAAAACGTTTCATAGTGCAGCCAGTTAAAACAGTGTGTTCAGGGTTTCAGGACGGTTGATCTTTCCTGTTTTGGTCATAGTGAATTCCGGAAGCCAGTACACTTCCCTGGGAACCTCATAGGAATCGAGACCTGAGGTTCCTTTCAAGGATTCCAGGAGATCCTCCCTTGCTTCTCCTTCCATTATCAACACCAGTTTCTCCCCAAGAGATACATCGGGCACCCCTGTTAGAAAAAATGGTGCATCCAGGAGTGGCTCAAGTCTTGCCTCAAGCTGTTCGGGAATAAGTTTGATCCCGCCTGAATTGACGATGTGATCGGCCCTTCCAAGCCATCTGAATTGATCCGGCTTTTCCAAAACTATGAGGTCATTTGTGACTATGGGCTCCGGCGAAAGGTAGGCGGCATGGATTACCAGACATCCGCGGTCATCCTGCTCCAGAGTAATGCCGGGAAGGGCCTGGAAAGGAGGCAGCGCTTTTACCGGATCTTCGGTCTCGGGAACCGGTGCCAGTTTTCGCAAAGCGATATGACTGGCCGTTTCAGTCATTCCGTAGCTTTCATAAATGGCTGTCCCCTTTTCGGGTATCCGTGCACGCAGTGCTGATGAAAGCGGGGCTCCACCCACCAGAATGGTTCCTACCCTGTCAAGCTTTTCAAGTGACTGATAGAGCTGCAGGGGAACCATGGCGGTAAAATCAATCTCATGATCCAAAAATTCAAGGGGTTGTCCGGATGGGGCTGCCAAATCTAGTTTCCATCCAAGCACCATAGCGCGGACGAGCATCATCTTTCCTGCAATATTGGCCGCCGGAAGGCACAACAAGGCTTTGGTCCCCTCCTTCAGTCCGAAGTATTCCCCTGTGGCCCTGGCACTGGAGACCATAGCTGCTTTGGACATGCTAATTTCCCTGGGGACACCTGTGGACCCGGAAGTTTTCTGTACAATCTCCGAAGATTCGGAAATCCAGTCCAGCATAAAATCACCGATTTCCCTCTCAAAAGCTTCCCCTTCCTTCACCAGGCTGTAGGCAACCTCGCTGAGATCCTCATAAGCGATCTGAAGACCGTTAATATGAAATGCTTTGTTGAAATATTCTTTCATCATTCCTGTCCCTTAAAAAGTTGGCGGGCCTCCTCCTTGGAAAGCACCCTTCCGGTAAGGCGTTCCTTCCAATGGGTCCAACCATATTTTTTACCAAAGAAATACAAAAGCAACGGGAAAACCAGTACGAGCAACAGGTATGCATCCCAGTCCAGCCCGGGTTCTGCTACATCACGCAGAACAGAATCGGTCTGAAAGGCGGTCCATTCAGAGGTTACCAGCAGGGCAGTGACCAGATTATTAGCCGCATGGAACCCCAGGGCAAGCTCCAGTCCCTCATCCATCAGGGTAATGATCCCAAGAAAAAATCCGGTCCCTATATAAAAAATCATAACACCCTGCCCTAATTTCTCCACTTCCGGGTTCCCGAGGTGCATCAACCCGAATATAACAGAAGTCGTCAGCAGGGGTACCCACCGGTTTCGAAAAATAATCCCGAGCCCCTGCATCATATGTCCCCGAAACAGGTATTCTTCAAAACTCGTCTGCAGCGGGATCAAAAGGATGGCAATAAGGGCCAGTTTCCAAAAGGCATCCCATTGAAAGTTCATCACGTAATCTGACGGAGAGATGACGATGTATCAGTTTTGTCCAGCCCAGGACAACTGCGAGCCCGATTGCCAAAGGTGCCAAAAGAATGATCAGCACCGTGTTGGAACCCAGTTGTTCAATCATCTGGGCCATTGAATCTTCCACACTGACAGGAGAATTGATGGTTATCACATAATTGACAACCATAAGTGCAATGAAGCCTGTGGGCAGGAAGAAATACTTCCAGTACCCCAAATCTCCCCTATATCCTTGTTCTATATACATAGTCCCTCTATTTGAGTTTCATTCCACCTTATGGTTTGCCTGTAATGCAAAGCTCCACCTACTACTTCCAGTGGACTTTCAAAATTATTCGTAAAAAGTGAGCCTGTTCCCAGGCCCTGGGGCAAATGTACGCCAAGTGTAGCAGTCCACTGGGCTATGGCATTTAACCCGATATTGCTCTCCAGCGCGCTGGTGACCCACCACCCGATCTGTCGGGATTCCGCCGCTTCGATCCATTCCATGCTTCCGGAAAAGCCACCGACCAGGCTGGGCTTCAATATAATATATTGCGGCCGGATTGCCTCGAGCATGCGCCTTTTCTCTCCGATCCTGAAAATCCCTATCAGCTCTTCATCAAGAGCAATTGGCAGGGGAGTCTGCTCACAAAGCTTTGCCATGGCTTCCCACAAGCCTGGGGCTATGGGCTGTTCAATGGAGTGAAGCTCCAATTCCGAAAGAAGCTTCAATTTTTCCAGTGCTTCCGCCTCGGTGAAGGCACCATTGGCATCAACTCGAATTTCCAGCTGATCTGCCGGGTATTCACTGCGGATATCCCGCAGCAAGTTCAATTCCTGCCCAAAATCCAGGGCGCCAATCTTCATCTTCAGGCACCGGAAGCCCATCTCAGTTTTTTCCCGGATCTGCTGCTTCATGAAATCCGGATCACCCATCCAGATCAATCCATTGATAGGGATTGGTTCGCCCTCCAGAAATGAAGAAGGAAAGAGGTTAAAAGGAGATTTTCCGTTTAGGGAGCGCAAGGCCTGTTCGAGTCCAAACACGATGCTGGGAAACTCCCTGTAGGCCTCTAAGGCAATATCACCTTTATCCGTCAAGGCTTTACATGCCTGGGCAAGCACAGTTTCGTAGTCCGAACGGTCATCTGTGCTGAGTCCCCTGAAAAGTCCTGTCTCCCCAACACCCCAACGTTGTCCATCCCTCAAGCAAATAAAATAAGTTTCCTTATCGGTAAGGACACCCCTGGAGGTCCCTCCCGGCCGTTTGAAATGGAGTGTGTATTTTGTAAAGGAAGCTTTCATCGAAGCGTACAAATTTACGTATATTTTCATTGATCAATTTTCTATACTAATGTCACTGAACAACAAAGTAATCTGGATTACAGGCGCTTCTTCCGGGATAGGAAAAGCCCTTGCACTTTTATTGGGACACCAGGGTTCAAAACTCATATTGTCCGCTCGTAATACAGAGCGTCTTGCTTTGTTGCAAAAGGAGCTTCCCTCCGCGGAGAATGTGGTAATCCTCCCTTTTGAACTAGGCGATCTGGATGCCCTTCCAGGCGTGGCGGACTCCGCATTAAATGCATTCGGGCATGTGGATGTGCTGGTAAACAATGCAGGGATCAGCCAGCGCTCCCTTATTGCTGAAACCGACATGGAGGTTTATAAAACCCTGATCGGTGTAAATTACCTGGGTACAGTTGCACTATCCAAGGCACTTTTGCCTCATTTTATT
>JARRLI010000095.1:0-5295 GCA_037387145.1 Robiginitalea sp.
TAATCAATAAGGCCCTGTTAGAAGAACGGAAAGTGTTTCTCTGGGGAATGGTGGATGATGATTCCGCCAAACACGTGATCGACAGGTTGTTATACCTGGACCTTCAGAACAATGAAGAAATCCAGCTGATGATCAACAGCCCAGGCGGCTATGTTACTTCAGGATTTGCCATCTACGATACCATCACCTCACTGAAGAGCCCGGTATCCACTGTTTGTACGGGACTGGCTGCCTCCATGGGGTCTATTTTGTTATCTGTGGGCAAGAAGGGGCGCCGATTCGTGCAACCCCATGCACGCGTGATGATCCATCAGCCCAGTGGGGGTGCCCAGGGGCAGGCTTCCAATATTGAGATCCAGGCACGGGAAATCCTTAAAACCCGGGAAATCGGGGCGCGTATCCTGTCCGAGAACTGCGATCAGCCTTTTGATAAAATCATGAAGGATTTTAATCGTGATTACTGGATGGACGCCCAGGAATCTGTTGATTACGGCATCGTGGACGCCATCCTTGATTAACTTTCAGCCGGCTATATAGTTGATTCTTACGCTCAATAACTGATCCCGGAATCCGGGCTAGTTAGAACTGCTCTGGATGTTCAATGACCTGAGCGGCCCTCTGGGTTAGCGCTTCCAGTTCTTCGGGATCCTTTTTGTCCAGCAGGCGGTACATCATCCCCATCCGCGGGTTATCGGCAAGGACATCCCGTTTGGCATGCAGGAAATTCCAGTAAAGTGCATTGAAAGGACAGGCCTTCGGCCCCAACCGCTCTTTGGGGTCGTATTGACAATCCTTGCAATAATTGCTCATTTTATGGATGTAGTTGGCAGAACTAATATAGGGTTTGGTCCCTACGATGCCCCCGTCTGCAAATTGACTCATCCCCCTGGTATTGGGTAGTTGAACCCACTCAAGGGCATCGGCGTAGATCCCCAGGTACCAGCGATCAACTTCCTCGGGGTTGGCCTGCACCAGCAAGGCAAAATTTCCGGTGATCATCAGACGCTGAATATGATGGGCATAGGCAGTTTCCAGGCTTTGGGAGATGGCATGCCTGAGACAATTCATTCCTGTTTCCGCCGTCCAGAAGAATTTTGGAAGGGGATTTAGGTTCTTCAGGTAATTTTTTTCGCTATACCCGGGCATTTCCCTCCAGTATACGCCCCGCATATATTCCCGCCATCCCAGGATCTGTCGGATAAAGCCTTCAGTTTCAGATATATGTACTTTTTCAGGGTTTTTGCGATGATAGGATTCCACAGTGTCCACTACTTCTGCGGGGGAAATCATTTTGGAATTCAGGGCAAAGGAGATACGGGAGTGAAACAGGTATTTTTCCCCTGTGTGCATAGCGTCCTGAAAGGCCCCAAAAAAAGGCAGCAAATGCTCGCAAAAATAGCTAAGCAAGGCCCTGGCTTCCTCGGCAGAGGTTGTCCAGTCAAACTTTTTGGGGTCTATAGATCCGAGGGTACGTATGCCTGCCTTCCGGATCTCCTCCAATAGGTCGCTTACATCCCTTCCTGTAGTAAACACCGAGGGTACAGCAGGTGTTCCTTTCCAGGCGTTGCGATTTTGCCGGTCGTAATTCCATTTGCCTCCCAGGGGCTGGCTTCCCTCCATGAGTACTCCGTGTTTCCTGCGCATCATCCGGTAGAAGGATTCCATGAGCAGCTGCTTCTTCCCCTTGAAGAAAGTGGTCAATTCGTCACGCTCCGTGTAGAAATGCTCACTGTCAACTGCCTGCCAAGGGATTTCAAGGCTGTTGCAAAAATTTCTTAGTTGGATATCCAGCCGATATTCATCCGGAAACTGATATTCGAAACGCCCGATGGGCTCCTTTTCAAGGATACGCTGAATAAGATCCGGAAGGTTTTGGGGGTTGCGGGGATCGGATATGCGAAAATACCGTACTTCATGCCCCAGGGATTGCAGTTCACTTTCAAAATTTCGCATGGATGCAAAGAAGCCTACAACCTTCTGAATATGATGGAGGACGTAATCAGTTTCCTGCCGCATTTCAGCCATGAGGTAGAGCACGTCTTCCCGGGGTGTTTCAAACCAGCTGTGGTCCCTGTTCAACTGGTCCCCCAGGATGAGCCTTAAGGTCTTCATCCGATCTGTTGTTCAAAGAGGGAGGGTTGCAGCCAAAGACGCCTGAAGTGCCCCTTTGCATCATAGCGGGATGCCTGGAGATCGGGATTGAATTTTCGGTTCCTGGGATCGTTCCCCACACCGCTGTTATACATCCAGTTTCCCCAGTTGCTGTGTACATCGTAATCCAACAGCATACTTTCAAAATAGGCAGCCCCGATACGCCAGTCCTGCCGTAACTCATGGGTCCAGTAACTCGCCACATTTTGCCTGCCCCGGTTGCTCATCCATCCGGTTTTTGCCAGTTCCACCATATTGGCGTTGACAAAATCATTGGCGGTGCGCCCTTCGATCCAGCGATGACGCAGCTCTCTTGTATTCCCGTCTGCTGCTTTTCTGCCCTGGATTCCCTGCAGATGGAAAATCCGATCCCCGTGCTTCAGGGAAATGTATTTAAAATAATCCCTCCAGATAAGTTCAAAAATCAGCCAGTAGGTATCCTGGTTGCTTACAATTTCCCGTTCATATTTTTTTACCTCATGATAAATCTGCCGGGCCGAAAGGGCACCTGTGGCGAGCCATGGTGAAAATTTGGAACTATAATCTGCACCCAATAATCCATTTCGGGTCCTTTTGTAGTAACTCAAACGCCGGTCTTCCCAGAAGTAAGTATTGAGTCGTTCCCGGGCAAAGCTGCTTCCGCCCCTGAAAGGAAATGCAGACCTCGGATCCTGCTCCCGGGGCTGCAGGCCGAGAGTTTGCAACTCAGGGAGGTCATTGACTGGTTCGATCCAATTAGAGTGCGTGCGTTTCGCGGGTGGTGGGAGCGGGGGCCGTACCCGTGATTTTTTCTCACATTGCTTTCTGAAACTCGTAAAAACTTCCGGGATCTCCGCAAAGTCCGAAAAAGGAATCTCTGCTGGATGGAACAGGAATTGATCAAAGTGTTCATGAAGGTGCACCGCTTCAGGCAAGTTACTCATAACAGCATTCCTGACCCGAATTTCATCCCGCGTCCATTCCTTCTGGGTATGTATTTCGAGAATTCCAAACCTTTCAGCCAGTTTGGGGATCACTTTTTCGGGCCGGTCGAAATAAATAAAAAGCGGGATGTTTATTTCCCGGAGCTGCTTGCGGAGGTCCATCAGTGTTTCCCTCAGGAACTGAGCCCTGAAGGATTCGGTCCTCAGGAAGCCATATGCATCACGATCAAAGTAACGCGGGTCAAAGCAGTACACCGCTATTACTTGTTCAGCCTGGCAGGCCTGGGTAAGGGAGAAGTTGTCTTCAACCCTAAGGTCATTTCGGAACCAATGCAGGAAGGTCTTCATAGTTTAACTTAAATACCTCTCGATTTATCCCTTGGTGCGTGAGCCTGCCTCAAGTTTTTCATGCTGCGGCAGCGTCCGCTGCAATAAAGAACCTGCCCCCAGTTCAATTCCCATTTCTTCCTCCAGGAAAAGGGACGCTGGCAGATCGGACATACCTTATGAGGTAAATGTGATTTATTCATGCTGTTTAACAAAAATATAAAAACAATAAACAGAATTGTGTTAGCGTTTCCCTAAATATGCTGATGTATTGAAAAGTGCTGATTTCACTACCTTTATGACTTTAGCGGATTGAAATATATGGCACAAACGCCGAAAAACATTGCGGTGGTGGGTTCAGGACTGGTAGGTACCTTATTGTCCCTTTATCTCCGCAGATCCGGACATCAGGTAACGGTCTTTGACCGAAGGCCGGATATCCGTACGGTAAAATTCTCAGGACGTTCCATTAATTTGGCGATGAGCGATCGAGGATGGAAGGCTCTGGAGGGCATCGGGATTGCCGATGAGGTTCGGAAAATAGGAATTCCGCTGAACAAGCGGGCCATGCATGTGATCGATAAACCGATCTATTATCAGAATTACGGCGAAGAAGGAGAGGCGATCTGTTCGATATCCCGTGGGGTCCTAAACCGGAAGATGATCGACCTGGCGGAAGAAGCGGGAGCACGATTTCGTTTTGAGGAAAAAGTATGGGATGTGGATCTGCCAACAGCGACCCTTTTTACGGGGGAATCTGAGAAATCTGTCTGGAAGCCCTATCAGTTTGATCACATTTTCGGTTGCGATGGAGCTTTCTCGCGCATACGGCACAAGATGCAGCGAAGAAGCCGGTTCGATTATTCCCAGGATTTTATCGATGTAGGCTACAAAGAGCTCACGATTCCCCCCAATGCGGATGGCAGCCACAAACTGGATAAGCATTCCTTCCATATCTGGCCAAGGGGAAATTTTATGTTCATTGCGATGCCGAACCTCGATGGAAGCTTTACCTGCACTCTGTTTCTCCCTTTTGAGGGGCCGGTTTCCTTTGAGAAATTGAACACACGGGAGGACACCCGATCCTTTTTCACCCAATATTTTCCGAGTGTGATGCAGAATATTGAGAACCTCACGGAGGATTTTGAAAAAAACCCTACCAGCGCGCTGGTAACCATCAAATGTTACCCCTGGACCTATTGGGACAAAGTCGCATTAGTAGGGGATTCTGCCCACGCCGTTGTGCCCTTCTTCGGGCAGGGTATGAATGCGGGATTTGAAGATATAACCATGCTCAGCTCACTTATGGAAGAACATGGCGATGACTGGGAAACTATCTTTGGAGATTATCAGAAACAGCGCAAGCCCAATGCGGATGCCATAGCGGAATTGAGCTACCGGAACTTCGTGGAAATGAGCACCCGTACAGCCGATCCGGAATTTTTGCTGCAAAAGAAAATCGAAAAGCATTTTGCTGAACAATACCCCGAAAAATGGATCCCCGCCTATTCCAGGGTCACTTTTTCCGAAAGACCTTATGCCGAGGCACTTCAAATAGGAGACAGGCAGGATGCCATTATGAAGGAAGTCATGAAGATGCCGGGGGTGGAAAAGCAGTGGGATAGCCCGGAGGTGACCCAGCGCATCCTTGAGTTGCTGCAGCTCCGGGGGGAATAAAAAAATCCCGGCTTTTATCACCGGGATCTGTTTATTTAAGCTTTACTGCAAATAAATAGTTATTTGATTCCGTCAAAGACACCCTGCATTTTTTGTTGTTCTTCATCGGCCAGGGCTGGGTCCACCAGGATACGGCCACTGTGCTCATATGTGATGATCTTCTTACTGGAGGCGATTTCCACCTGTACCTGAGGTGGGATAGTAAAGAAGGAACCCC
>JARRLI010000096.1:0-5274 GCA_037387145.1 Robiginitalea sp.
CGGATATGCCTGACTCCGGATGCGGTCAATGCTATTACCGCCCAGGGTCATAATGTACTGATTGAATCCGGGGCCGGGGAAGAAGCGAGTTTCTCAGATTTGGAATACACCCAGGCAGGAGCTACTGTATCGCGGGATCCCAAAAAAGTATTCGGCTGCCCCATCATTCTGAAGGTGGAACCCCCTACCCTTGCTGAAATTGAGATGATCAATCCACAGAGCATCCTGATTTCCGCCCTTCAGATCAAAATGCAGCATAAAGCGTATTTCGAAAGCCTGGCCAACAAGCGCATTACTGCTATCGCCTTTGAATATATCCGTGACGAGGAAGGAAAATACCCGGCAGTACGGGCCCTCAGCGAAATCGCCGGCATTTCTTCCGTTTTGATAGCTTCTGAGATCATGGCTGCACATGAAGGAAACGGCCTTATGTTCGGAAATATCAGCGGTGTACCGCCCGTAGAAGTGGTTATTCTGGGTGCGGGGACCGTCGGACAATTTGCAGCCCGTTCCGCCCTGGGTCTCGGAGCCAATGTAAAGATCTTTGACAATTCGTTGACCAAACTGCGAAACATACAGCGAAATCTGAACCAAACCCTCTATACCTCTACCCTGCAGCCAAAAAACCTGCTAAAATCCCTGAAACGCTGTGATGTGGCCATTGCTGCGGTACGCGGGAAGGACCGGGCACCGGTGCTGGTTTCCAACACCATGGTGGAGCATATGAAAAAGGGGGCCGTCATCATCGATGTAAGTATTGACATGGGTGGCTGTTTCGAATCGAGCGAGGTTACTACTCACGACAATCCCACCTACGAGAAATACGGCGTAATCCATTATGCCGTGCCCAACATTCCGGCGCGCTATCCGAAGACTTCCTCCATTTCAATCAGCAATATGTTTACTCCCTACCTTCTTAAAATAGGCGAAGACGGAGGTCTTGAAAACTCATTGCGATTTGATAAAGGGCTTAGAAATGGTTTATATATGTATCACGGAATCCTCACCAACAGGACAGTAGGCGAATGGTTCGGAATGAAATTCAGTGATATAAACTTTCTTATCTTTTAATTGTGCCGTTCCTTAAGCGACTTGGGTATTTCCTTATTGGTTTGTCTGTGGGGTTACTTTTCCTGGCTGTCTTTCTTCGCAAAAAGACGGAAGAAACCGGCACGGAGTTCTGTTATTTTCCCAACTGCAGGGTCCTGAAGGAACTGCGTTCTAAACCCCTGCAGATCGATACTTCGCTAAGAGATATTGCAGACACCCTGCTCATACAGCGGATGCTTCGGGAAGGGGATGTTATTTTCAGGGAAAGCAATACCGAAGCAAGGCCCTGTAAAATCTACCGCATCCGAGGGGAAGAGGGGGATCAGCGCCTCGCAATTACCCTAGAGAACTGCGAAACTTACACCCGGCTTACCTCCTATGATCTGAAGAAGGACTAACCCACCCCTTGCAGCCTATAATTTCCTACGGGACCGTTCCTTTTTAAGCAATGCCAGTTCCCTGTTGGTCTGCCCGGCCACTGAGGTATTTTCCTCGGCCCTGCGAATCAGGTAAGGCATCACATCCCGCACCGGGCCGAACGGCAGGTATTTGGAGACATTATACCCCTTTGCACCCATATTGAAAGAGATGTGATCACTCATTCCATAGAGTTGCCCGAACCAGATGCGAGGATCGTTCCTGGATATCTGCCGCTTTTCCAATTCTTCCATAAGGCGGTAGGAACTTATTTCATTGTGCGTACCGGCATACAGGGCCATTTTGTCAAGGTTGTCCAGGCTGTAGGAGATCGCGGCGTCAAAATTGTCGTCAGTTTCCTGTTTGGATGCACATATCGGTGTGCGGTATCCCTTCTGCTGAGCCCGCTCATTTTCCTTTTCCAGGTAAGCTCCCCTCACAAACTTGATTCCTAGCTTAAACCCATTTGCCCGGGCCCGTTCGATCAGGTTTTGGAGGTAATCCATCCGGTCCCAACGGTACATCTGCAGAGTGTTATAGACGATAGGGGCTTTCTTGTTATAGGTCTGCATCATTTCCCCCACCAAATCATCCGCGGCGTCCTGCATCCAGCTTTCCTCTGAATCGATCAGCAGGGGAACATCGAGGTCGTAGGCTTTCTTGCAGGTCTGGTCAAACCTGTGCACTACCCGCTCCCATTCGGATTGTTCTGCTGACGACAGAGGTTGGCCACTACCCTTCTTCTCGTACAGACCCAGCCTGCCATAGCCCGTAGGTTTGAAGACGGCAAAAGGAATAGCCTCTTTTTGTTTGACAAAATCTAGTATCTCCAGAGTCTTCGCAAGGGCATCATCCAGAGGGTCCTCGGTATCCTTGCCCTCCACTGAATAATCTAGAATTGTGCTTACCCCCTTCTCCCACATTTTATCCACAACAGGCATACAGTCCATTTCATTAACCCCTCCGCAGAAGTGATCGAATACAGTAGTACGGATCAGACCATCCACCGGCAGTTTGGCCTTAATGGCAAAATTGGTCATGCTTGCTCCCATCTTCACCAGGGGTTCTATGGAAATAAGTTTAAAAAGGAAATAAGCCCGCTCCAATTCGGCATCAGATTTCAGCGCAAAGGCCGTCTGTGTATTTTCAAAAATTTGGTCCATAATGGCGGGTTGGCGGTCTGTCTAGCAAATATAATGGCTGGAACAGAATTATTTATCTAAAAAAATCGATTATTTTGGTCTGTGAAAACGTCATTTATGGAACCTATCCAGAGTGGGGATTACCCGATCCTGTTCGGAGATAACGCAACGGATGCGATGCTGTCATACATCTCCAAAAAGGGATTCTCCAAGGTCTTTATACTGACTGATTCCAACACTGAGATTCACTGCCTTCCAATATTCAGAAAACATTTTAAACTAGGGCCTCCTGAAAATGCTTTTTGTATTCCTGCAGGGGAAAACTATAAGAACATAGATACATGCCTGCAGGTTTGGAAACAGCTTTCCGAGCAGGGAGCTGATCGGCAGAGCCTTCTGATCAATCTGGGTGGAGGTGTAGTAACTGACCTTGGTGGTTTCGTTGCCTCTACTTATCAAAGGGGTATTTCCTTTATTAATGTACCTACAACCCTGCTGGCTATGGTGGACGCTTCTGTAGGCGGAAAAACCGGAGTGGACCTGGGGCCTCTCAAAAACCAGATCGGTGTTATAAACAATCCGGGGCTTGTCCTGATTCAACCGGGATACCTCGATACTTTGGATTCCCGTCAGCTCCGCAGTGGATTCGCAGAAATGCTGAAACACGGACTTATTTGCGACAGGGCCTACTGGACCTCCCTGAAAGGACTGGATTCCCCGGAACAGGCACCGGCGTACATTCATGAAAGCGTGGATCTTAAAAACCAGGTGGTCCTTGAGGACCCGCTCGAGGGAGGGCTAAGGAAAATTTTGAATTTTGGACACACCCTGGGTCATGCAATTGAATCCTATTTCCTCGATACCGCGGACAGGGAACCACTACTGCACGGAGAGGCAATTGCCGCAGGGATGATCCTCGAGGCTTTTCTTTCCGTAGAGCAATCGGGCCTGGCTCCTGATGAATGTGAGGAGATTAAAAATGTACTATTTGAATTCTTCCCAAAGGTTTCCTTTTCATATGCCGAGCGTGAATCGATCATTGAACTGCTGCGCTACGACAAAAAGAACACAGGAGGTATTGTTCGTTTTTCCCTTCTTGAAACTATAGGCAAGGCTTGCATTAACCAGGAAGTCTCGGCCGAGCAGTTGGATGCCGCATTCGATTACTACAAAGATTAGCAGGTTCACCTACAAAAAATTCGTTCTTCACAACTCTTTCAACAGACGGTTAGAAAAATTATATAGATTCGGGATACATCTAACCGTCAAACTTTTAATGCCATGAAACGAATCATCATCGACCACAGAAAGCTGACGCCCGGTCTGGCGGCGCGTCTTTTGGAGTGCTACCCTGAAGGATACGGCGATGAAGACCTTATTGCATTTAAAAATTCGAGGGGAGAATGGGTAGAAGCCGTCCAACTTCAGACCGAAGAGGCGTTATACCTGATCAAGATCAACAAGAAGCTTTCGGATTTACTCGCTTCCCTTGATTTGGAGGATCCTACAGAAGAGGGTCCGGAACATACGGCCCTGGGCAGTATTGAAAATGAATACGACGGGTCCCTGGAAGGTGAACTGAACCTCGAGGAATAGTCAGCGCCCTAGATAACGGGCCCTCAGGATATTTCTATGATGCTTCTGGTGGCCGCAAATAATAAATCCGATTGCCCCTATGCTAATCGGGTATTCACTGGCTGTCCCCTTCCAGGATAGCCGCTCTTCAGGAAACGACCTAAACAGCAAGAGGGAAGACTTCCGTATCCCTTCATATTCCTCAATCACTTCCTCCATGCTTCTGTTATCAGCCAGGCTCATTGGAACATAAGCATCCTGATCGAAGCCAGGGAGGGGCGTGTTGTCGTTCCGCCCGAATCTCAAGGCCCTGTATTGAAAAACCCGCTCACAATCGAGAACATGTACCAGCACCTCGGCAATGCTCCACTTATCCGGTGCATACCTGTGATGCCAGAGTTTTTCCGGAATACTGCGGATAAATTCCGGAAAATTACCCATCTGCCGCTCCATTAGATCCAGGAGTTCAGACGCTCCCAGGGCATCCAGATAAGGTTTGTAGTAAGGGGGGCAATCGTCGGCCTTTAGTTCAGATAGTTTCATTTTCTCTTCAATGGTTATAATTCATTGAAAATCGTATGCATGAGCCGCTTTTTGTCGTTGATGCTTTCCTCAAGAGATATCATGGTTTCTGTGCGGCTGATTCCTTCGATATCATCGATCTGAAAGATGATATTCTTGGCATGGGTGGTATCCTGCGCCCTGATCTTGCAAAAAATATTGAATTTACCAGTTGTGATATGAGCAACGGTTACATAGGGGATTTCCGTCAGTCGCTCCAGGACGAATTTAGTCTGATGAGTCTTTTCAAGGAAAATACCCACATAAGCGATGAAGGAATATCCAAGCTTGACATAATCCAGGGTTAGCGAACTGCCTTTAATGATGCCTGCCTCCTCCATCTTACGAACCCGTACATGGACAGTGCCTGCTGAAATCAAGAGTTTTTTTGCTATATCCGTAAAGGGGGTCCTGGTATTATCAATCAGCATATCCAGGATCTGATGGTCGATCTCATCCAGTTTTACTTTTGCCATATCACATATTTTTTAGCTAAAATAATCTATTGCGGAAAATTATGTAATATATC
>JARRLI010000096.1:5308-5990 GCA_037387145.1 Robiginitalea sp.
CCTCAGATTTTATCAGTTTTTTCATATCCCGAGGTCGGGAAAGGTCCCATTCAAGATGCCCGAAGCGCCTTCCAGATTCTCCGAGTTCAGCAATCCGTGGACAGAACTCGACATGGCCCTCTGATAGTTTTTCTTCATACTGAATTCCCAGGGTGCAATTCGCTGGAAGATCCGGGTGCGTGATTTGGGCATTCCGAATCAGTATGTCTGCGAAACGTTTCTGGTTTTCAGGGATTTCCACATACGCATCTAGGGAGAATTTCTCATAAGCCCGTGAGCTTATGGCATCTAAGGCTGTTAGTAAGGCCTGCCATACATAAAACCGGGTAGTCTCCCGCTGATAGTCCCCCGGGAAATGCCCTGCTTCAAAAAGGACGGTTGGGACTCCCCTGCTTTGAAAATAATCCCCCGCACAATTTTGATTGAAGGTGTCATTATACCTGGCTATCCCAATGACATCCTTCAGAGAGGCTGCAACCAGGGAGGAGAGTTGGGCTGCCTTTATCCGGTTTCCCGTAAAGGAGCGTTCCGTATCCAAAGCCGGAGCAAGCAGGGATAGGGTTGCGGGAACAGGGCTGTCCCCAACACTGTAAATGGTACGCTGATCATGCAGATTAAAACAGAAATGGGGTTTAAAGTCATCAAACACCTTTCTCAGAAGGATGCTTTCTGGCTGGCTCAA
>JARRLI010000097.1:0-5257 GCA_037387145.1 Robiginitalea sp.
CCCAAACCCTGCACGTATATTCAGGACACCCCATGGGGCTTTTCCCGTCCACTAAGGCGGCCCCAAGGGTGGTGGTGACCAATGGAATGATGATCCCAAACTACTCCCACCAGGATGACTGGGAACGCTACAACGCTCTCGGGGTAACACAGTATGGTCAAATGACAGCCGGTTCCTATATGTACATAGGGCCGCAGGGAATTGTGCACGGAACTACGATCACAGTACTCAATGCCTTCCGGAAAGTCCTCGGCCAGAATCAACCGGTACGGGGCAGGGTTTTCCTAACTGCCGGCCTGGGGGGTATGAGCGGGGCGCAGCCCAAAGCAGGAAATATAGCCGGCTGCATAACCGTATGTGCTGAGATAAACCACATGGCAGCCCGCAAACGCTTTGACCAGGGATGGGTGGACGAATTGTTCACGGACCTGGACAAACTGGTCGTTCGCACGCAGGAAGCCATCAAAGCTGAAGAAACCGTATCCCTGGCCTATGTGGGGAATATAGTACACGTTTGGGAACGCTTTGCTGATGACGAGATCCGGGTTGTGCTTGGAAGCGACCAGACCTCACTGCACAATCCCTGGGCAGGAGGTTATTATCCCGCAGACCTGAGTTTTGATGAAGCCAATGAGATGATGGCTCGCGATCCCGAAGCATTCAGGGAAAAAGTACAGGCTTCCCTGCGCAGGCATGTAATCGCGATCAACCGGCATACGGCCCGGGGAACTTATTTCTTTGATTACGGAAATGCCTTCTTGCTGGAGGCTTCCCGCGCCGGGGCTGAAGTAATGGCCCCGAACGGGATCGATTTCAGATATCCATCCTATGTACAGGATATCCTGGGGCCGCTTTGCTTTGATTATGGCTTTGGTCCCTTTCGGTGGGTATGCGCTTCAGGTTCAGCTGAAGACCTCAGGACCACCGACCGGATTGCCCTGCAGGTAATGAAAAAACAATTGGAAAAAGCGGCAGACGATATCCGCCAGCAACTTCAGGACAACATCCACTGGATTACAGAAGCCGAGGAAAACCAAATGGTGGTAGGGTCACAGGCACGTATCCTGTATGCGGATGCCGAAGGAAGGATCGCCATTGCCACCGCCTTTAACAAGGCCATTGCTGAGAATGACATTTCAGGACCCGTCGTATTGGGCCGGGACCACCACGACGTCAGTGGGACCGACAGCCCTTTTCGCGAAACCAGCAATATTTTTGATGGCAGCCGGTTTACTGCCGACATGGCCGTCCACAATGTCATTGGCGACAGTTTCCGGGGTGCCAGCTGGGTTTCCCTCCACAATGGGGGCGGTGTAGGATGGGGAGAAGTCATCAATGGAGGATTTGGGTTATTATTGGATGGGAGCGCGGAAGCTGAGGAAAGATTGAAGAATATGTTGTTCTATGACGTCAATAATGGGATTGCACGGAGAAGCTGGGCCAGGAATCCGGGTGCTATCAGCGCGTTGAAGCGGGAAATGCACCGGTCACCCCAACTCCGGGTAACCCTTCCAAACCTTGTGGACGACGAGCTACTTGAAGACCTTTTTGAATAGGAAAGCATGAAAACGAGATACAGCCCCCCTGATCAGGGCATATGGCAAGGCAGACCCAGTGAGCAAAGGGAATATATTCACGAGAATATAAAGCTGCTGGACCTCGAAGGAGACCGTATACCCGAACCACCAAAACGGGTCCCGGCAATCATCGGTTATGCCTGTGATGAAGGAGTCCGTAGGAACCAGGGGAGGCCCGGGGCGAGATCAGGACCCGCTGCCTTCAGGAAGGCCCTGGGTAAAATGCCCCTGCATGACAAGGCTGCGGGTAGTCTATGTGATGCGGGAGATATTCATTGTGAAGACGAGGACCTGGAAGCTACCCAGCAGGCCTTTGCAGCTTCAGTAAAGTTGTTGGTCAAAAAGGGATATATGCCGCTGGGTATTGGGGGCGGTCATGACATTGCCTATGCCCATTACCTGGGCCTTTGGAAAGCTCTTGGAGGCGGGAAACGCCTTGGAATTCTCAATTTTGACGCACATTTTGACCTCCGCCAACCCACGGGCGGGGCCCACTCCGGAAGTCCGTTTTTGCAAATCGCGCAGCTATGCGAGGAATCGGGAAGTAGTTTTGATTACGGATGCATCGGCATTCGGAAAGACGCCAACCCGAAGGAGCTATGGGACCGTGCCGTTTCATTGAATGTCTGGGTGCTGGAACGGGAGCTGATGCAGCCCCATCACACAAAAAAATCGCTGGAGGGGCTGGCTGCCTTCCTCGACCCGCTGGATGCGGTTTATCTCACCCTGGACCTGGATGGGTTCTCCTCCTCATATGCTCCGGGTGTCAGTGCAGCATCTCCCATGGGCTACTCCCCGGAGGCGGTCTTTCCCTACCTCGAAATGGTTCTCAACACAGGCAAGCTCATAGGTTTGGATATAGCCGAACTAAGCCCACCTCTGGATCGGGACGGGCAAACATCTGTACTTGCAGCAGCATTGGTTCACAAAGTGCTGCACCATCCGGGTTTATTCTAACCACGAACTGAAATACTTGCCGTCATCGAGTTTCAGGGCGGCCTCGGTTACCTGCAGGGGCCTGAAAGTATCCACCATCACCGCGAGTTCTTCTGTGCCTTTTTTGCCAATACTAGCCTCGTACGTCCCCGGATGCGGTCCATGGGGGATCCCGGCGGGATGCAATGAGATATAGCCCTGGTCAATCCCCTTCCGGCTCATAAAATCCCCGTCCACATAATACAGTACCTCATCGGAATCTATATTGGAGTGGTTGTAAGGTGCAGGAATTGCCTCCGGGTGATAATCATACAGGCGGGGCACAAAGGAACAGACTACAAAAGCACTGGTTTCAAAGGTCTGGTGAACAGGGGGTGGTTGATGTACCCGGCCCGTGATAGGTTCAAAATCATGGATGGAAAATCCATACGGATAATTGTAGCCGTCCCAACCCACAACATCAAAAGGGTGGGTGGCGTAAACCATATGGTGCAACTGTCCCTGTTTCTTCACCTTGATAAGGAAATCCCCGGTTTCATCATGGGTCTGCAGGTTTTGGGGTAATTTAAAGTCCCGTTCGCAGAATGGCGAATGTTCCAGGTGCTGCCCAAACCAGTTGCGGTACCTCTTGGGGGTGTAAAGCGGGTGGTAGGATTCAACGATAAGCAATCGGTTGTCCGGGCCGTCAAAATGTATCTGGTAGATCATCCCCCGGGGAATCAATAAATAGTCCCCATACTCAAAAGGAATCTCGCCCAGCAGGGTCTTCAATACCCCCGTACCCTTATGGACGAATAACAGTTCATCTGCATCTGCATTCTTGTAAAAATAGGAGGTCAGTGACTTGGTGGGAGCTGCCAGGCCCACGGAAACATCTGCGTTGAACAACAAGACCTTCCTGCTGTCCAGATAATCTTCAGCACTCGGCAGTTCAAGACCCTTGAACAAGCGGGAATGCATATTGTATTCCACGGCTGCCCTTGGGGCAACATCCAGCGTCTTGCCTATTTCCCGCACCTGGGTGGGACGGTGGACGTGGTACATCAGGGAGGACATCCCATCAAAACCTATGGTTCCAAAAAGTTGTTCGTAATACAGGGTATCGTCTTTCTTCCGGAATGTGGTATGACGCTTATGGGGAATCTTTCCCAGTTTGTGGTATAAAGGCATGAGAATATGGCTTGATTTCGCACCTTAAAAATACGACAATTTCAGGGGATGCCGAAATGTGTGGCAGGGGTAGTTTACGGGTGGTATTTTACCATAATGATGAGCCGTTCACAGCATGGTTAAGGGTTCCGGATTCAAGGCTGATCCAGGGGCCCGCGAAAGAGGTGTGGTACCCATAGCGCAAACAAAAAAAGCCTCCCTTAACGGAAAGCCTTTCATTGGCGCGACAAAATGTCGCTGACCTTGTTTCCCTATTTGGGAAACACAACACAACATTGCAAAGATAGCAAAGGAATTCTTATTATCTGATCATTTGTGATACAAATCTGCCTTAAAACGAAGTCCTGGTTTATTATTCCTTTAACAGGGAAAGCCTTTGGGAATCCTTATTTTGCAAATAAAAAATGAAGATTTCTGCTATGAACTGGGTTGCGATCACCACATTCTTTTTGGTGTTGCTGACCATAGCCGCTTCCATGGGCTATGCCTTTCACTGGATTTTTTACGCCACTGTATTGGGGCAGGCGCTCGTACTGGTCATGGTATACAAAGTTCTCACGGATTCCTACCGGACTTCGAAAACCTTTGAAGATTTTTACGAAGACCGTCCTATCCCAAGAGATTAGCAATTAATACTGAAAGGTCATCAGCCATGGGTAGGAGGCAATACCAGCATGGGTACCTTCGTATGGAACGCTACTTTCCTGACTACAGGTTCCCTTAGCAATTCCTCTACCAGGTGATGTTCGTTTCGGATCATAATGAGCAAATCCACTGAATCGGTATTGAGATACTCTCCGATTACCTGTGCTTTGCTGGTTTGTGGCCAACGCCACTGCATCTCAGGCTGAAGGCGTTCCAATTCCAGGAAAAGTTGGTGTTTGTGGAGTTCCTGAAAGCTGGATAGCCCCTCAGGAGATCCTATATGCATAACTTCGACCTTTGCCTGCAGGCGCTTCTGAAATTTCAGTACAACTGCAATCTGTGAGGCGGTATAGGGCGTCCCAAAATCAGTGACCAGTCCAATCTTGATCCGTTCTTTGAATTTATAATCCGCAGGAACGGCCAACACCGGGCACTGATCGGCTACCCTCAGAATACGCACAGTATTACTTCCCAGAAACACCTCTTTCATACCTGATGCTCCCGTAGTTCCTGAAATGATCAGGTCAATATCGTGTAACGCTACCTGTTCTTTGATTTCCTCGGTCAGCAAATTAAATGAAGATACCGTCTGTATATCATGTCCGGGCTTGGGGTAGCGCATTTGAAGGGTCTGGGCGAGTATGCTGAGACCTTCTTCAGAGGCAGATTGCATTATATCTTCCTGAGGTCCTTTCCCATGGGTAAGTGCCATAACCCGGCTATGGATGAAATCGGGTGTATATGTATTGAGCAAGTGAATGGAACAAGGCTCTTCCCGGAAGAAGGAAAATGCATAATCTACCGCGTTTTGAGCTGCTCTGGAAAAATCTGTTGGAATAAGAATTTGGTGCATACCCTGCTGATTCAATGAGGATAAAGGTAGCCCCCGAATCAGGCACAAAGTATGATATTGATCACCTTATCAAAAA
>JARRLI010000098.1:0-11072 GCA_037387145.1 Robiginitalea sp.
CATGTGCCAAACAGTATTTCCAGGACTCCGCTTACATATACAACCATGGTTTTTGAAGGAATCCAGGGAGGCAGAATTCTGCGGTACACCCGGGGAAATAGAAAATGCAGGATTCCTGCCAGTATAAAGAGGCAGGCTAAAAAGTAGAAATGCCAGGGAGCTTCCATGGCGGAAAATTACCAAAATTCCGCATCTGCTGCGTATCGCCTTCAATAAAAAAACCGCCCAATACGGGCGGTTTTGTTTATGGTGATGCCGAAGCCTACTTGACCATATCAAAACTGCGCTGAATAAAGGCAGTCATTTCCTCCCCTTTGAGAAGTCCCTTGGAGAGACGTGCCAGGTCGAGGCACTGATTGATTAAACGGTTCCGTTTCTTTTTGGTTTTGGTACTGATAATTTCACTTACCAGCGGGTGGTTAGTGTTGACCACCAGGTTGTACATATCCGGCATGTTACCCATTCCAAACATTCCCCCGCCACCGGTTTGCTGCATTTCTTTCATTCGGCGCATGAATTCCGGTTCTGTAATTATAAAGGGGGCAGCAGCACTGTCCATCGATTCCATTTGTACAGAATAGGGGCTCTTTTCACCCAGGACTTCCTCCACCTGTGTTTTTAATTGTTCCTTTTCATCGTCACTGAGCTTTGAGATTTGTGTGTCCTCCTTCTCAATAAGTTTGTCCAGGTGGTCCGCATCCACCCGTGCAAATGACACTTTTTCCTTACTGCTTTCGAGTTTTTGCATCAGATGGGCCACAATAGGGCTGTCCATCATCAAAACTTCATACCCCTTTTCTTTTGCAGCCTGTATATAGGAATGCTGGGCTTCCCTATCGGATGCATACAGCAGTACCAGTTTTCCATCTTTATCGGTTTGAACCTTGCTGACCTTTTCCTGAAGTTCTTCAAAAGTAAAATAGGTTCCATCTACTGTCGGATACAGGGCAAAATTCTCAGCCTTTTCGAAGAATTTCTCCTCGGAAAGCATGCCGTACTCAATTACAATCTTAATGTCATCCCATTTTTGCTCAAAGTTTTCACGGTCTTCCTTGAAGAGGGAATTCAATTTGTCGGCCACCTTCCGCGTTATGTATGAAGCTATTTTCTTTACGGCTCCATCTGCCTGCAAGTACGAACGGGATACATTCAAAGGTATGTCAGGAGAATCAATAACCCCCCGGAGCATGGTGAGAAATTCGGGTACTATTCCCTCTACATTATCCGTGATGAAAACCTGGTTCTGGTAGAGCTGTATCCGGTCTTTCTGCATGGTGAGATCCTGACTTAGCTTGGGAAAGTACAGGATTCCCGTGAGGTTGAAGGGATAGTCCACATTCAGGTGGATGTGAAACAGCGGCTCTTCGAACTGCATGGGATACAACTCCCTGTAAAAGGCGTTGTAGTCCTGATCTTCCAGATCGGCTGGTTTTTTGGTCCAGGCCGGGGAGGGGTTGTTTACAATATTATCTACTTCCCGGGTAGGGGCAGGTTCATCTTCCTTGGCTCCTTCGGGTTTGGGAAGCGTTTCGGTACGGGTTCCGAATTTGATAGGGACCGGCATGAATTTATTGTACTTCTGCAATAGCTCGCGAATGCGTTCTTCCTCAAGGAATTCCGTGGAGTCTTCCGCAATGTGCAGGATTATCTCGGTTCCGCGCTCCTTTCGATCGATCTCTTCAATAGTAAATGCAGGACTGCCATCACAGCTCCAATGCACAGCTGGTGCGTCCTGATAACTTTTGGAAAGAATGTCCACCCGGTCGGCCACCATGAAAGAGGAGTAGAAACCGAGGCCAAAGTGACCAATAATGCCCGCTTCCTTGCCGGCATCCTTATATTTATCCAAAAACTCTTCGGCGCCTGAGAAAGCTACTTCATTGATATATTTTTTAACCTCATCTTCTGTCATCCCGATTCCCTGATCGATAATATGGAGTTTCTTGCCCTCCTTATCTACCTTGATTTCGATCATTGGATCACCCAGTTCTACTTTTGCCTCACCAATGGATGTGAGGTGCTTCAGTTTGAGGGTAGCGTCCGTCGCATTTGAAATGAGCTCTCTGAGAAAGATCTCGTGGTCGCTGTACAGGAATTTTTTGATCAGTGGGAAGATATTCTCTACCGATACGTTTATTTTACCAGTTGCCATATGTATATACTTTGTTTTGCAATCCCCTAGAACAAAAAAGATACCAAGTATGGATTGGGTGACAAACTGGCATTTAAGCTATCATTTCCGGGCAAAACGAAAATTTAACATATATTTTTGTTTAGAAAATTTGTAAAATAATTAAACAATATTATATTTGAGTATCTAATTGCGTCCAAGGTTGCTATGAAAGAGTTCTATCAACGTTCGCAATCAGTTTGTTTATTAATTGGTTAGGTTGTTTGAAAGCGTGTTTTCGTTCCGGAGACACGCTTTTTTTATCAGAACTTTTCTCACTTTGTTATTACTAATAATGTATAACAATAAGTACATGCAATTAAACAAAAAGTGGTTTTATGAGTGCTAAGCAAAAAACTGTAAAGATTAAAAAGAAAGATCTCTTTTCTGCCTATATGTCCTACACGCTCGAGACCGATCGTTTTCCCTCCTCCGTTTACAAATTCTGCAAGGAAATCAATATAACTGAAACGGATTTTTACACTCATTTTGGTTCGATGGAGGGGCTTCAAAAAGGTATTTGGGTTTCTTTTTTTAAGCAAACAAGCGAATTGCTTGAAAAGGACTCCTCCTACCAGACGTATGGAAACAGGGAGAAGATGCTCAGTTTTTTCTTTACTTTTTTCGAGCTTCTCGGATTAAACAGGACCTATGCCCTGTTTGCGCTGGGTCAACAAGGTCAAATGCTTCAGCGTCTTGGTCAATTAAAGGGATTGAGGCGTTCGGTGAAATCCTTCGCAAAGGATCTTATACAGGACGCCAATGCCGAAATGCCCAGCAAGATAACCCGGAGAAATCCAGAAGTGTTCTCCGAAGGCGCCTGGCTGCAATTTTTATTCCTGCTCCGATTCTGGATGCAGGATGATTCCCCAGGTTTTGAAAAAACGGATATGGCTATCGAAAAGTCTGTCAATACCATCTTTGACATTTTCGATAACACCCCTTTGGAACGTGTTCTAGATTTTGGAAAATTCCTGTACAAAGAGCATTTAGGATAACATCTGTAAAAAACTAAAATGAAAAGCCTGGATCGTATTCCTACTTCAAAGATCGAACGTGCCGGTCAGCTGGTGCATACCGGTGTGAAGCTCGGGGGTAATTATATGAAGTACTACGGTAAAAAACTTCTTAATCCGGAACTGGAAAAGGAGACCCTTGACCAGGAGAATGCCAGGGACATTTATGACGGTCTTAAAAACCTCAAGGGAAGCGCCCTGAAAGTAGCCCAGATGCTAAGTATGGAAAAGAACTTGCTTCCCAGGGCCTTTGTGGAACGTTTCTCTCTGGCACAATTTTCGGTTCCGCCCCTGTCCGGACCCCTGGTTCGCAAGACCTTTAGGACCTATTTCGGCTGTTATCCCGAGGAATTGTATGACCATTTTGAGCCTGAATCTATCAATGCAGCGAGCATAGGACAGGTGCACCGCGCCAGGAAAGATGGAAAGGCCCTGGCTGTGAAAATACAGTATCCCGGGGTTAGTGAAAGTATACGGAGCGACCTTGCACTGGTCAAACCTGTAGCGATGCGCATGTTTAACCTGAAAGCCAGGGATACGCAGAAATATTTTCAGGAGGTGGAAGATAAGCTTGGAGAAGAGACGGATTATTTGCTGGAACTTCGCCAGAGCCGGGCCATCACAGAAGCCTGCCAAATTCTGGACGGGATCCGGTTTCCGGGGTATTATCCGGATTGGTCATGCGAACGCATTTTGACCATGGACTGGATGGAAGGAACCCATTTGGGGGATTTCACTAAATTAAATTTTGATCCGGACTCCGGCAACAGGCTGGGTCAGTCACTCTGGGATTTTTACATGTATCAGATTCACCAGTTGCGAAAAGTCCATGCAGATCCGCACCCCGGAAACTTCCTGGTAGGCCCTGATGGTATGCTGATTGCGATTGACTTTGGATGCATTAAGGAAATTCCGGACAGCTTTTATGAACCGTATTTCGAGCTTGCGCGTCAGGCAACCTTTTCGGATGACAAAGCTTTTACACGCAAATTATATGAGCTTGAAATCCTGACTGAGGAAGATTCACAAGAGGAGATCTCCTTTTTCAAATCCCTCTTTCGCGAGATGCTGGAACTTTTTACCCGGCCCTTCAACCAGCAGGAGTTTGACTTTGCTTCTCCCGAATTCTGGGCCCGGATCACAGAGCTTAGCCAGCGGTATTCAAATGATCCGAAGATCAGAAAGATGAATGCCAGCAGGGGCTCCCGTCATTTTTTATATATGAACCGGACCTTTTTCGGGCTATACAACTTGTTGTTTGACCTGAAAGCCCGCGTACAGGTTTACAATTTCGAAAAATACCTGGACAAAGTTGCCTGACTACCGCCCTTCGGCCTTCGATTCCCCTTCAGGTTTAAGGTACTTCTCCAACCACTGATCCTGCTCCCAAAGCATATGCATTATACTCTCTTTTGCCCGGTAACCATGGCTCTCCTTAGGCAGCATTACCAGGCGCACCGTTGCCCCGAGTCCCTTGAGGGCATTGAAATACCGTTCACTCTGCATCGGATAGGTCCCTGAGTTGTTATCTGCCTCCCCGTGGATTAGAAGCAGGGGAGTCTTCATCTTATCGGCATGCATGAAGGGCGACATGGTGTAATAAACTTCAGGTGCTTCCCAGTAGGATCGCTGCTCGCTCTGGAATCCGAAGGGGGTCAGGGTACGGTTGTAGGCCCCGCTACGCGCGATCCCCGCTGCAAATAAATCTGAATGGGACAGGAGGTTGGCGACCATAAAAGCTCCGTAGCTGTGCCCTCCCACACCGACACGGTTCCGATCGATATACCCGAGGGCATCTACTGCATCGATAGCCGCTCTGGCATTTGATACCAGTTGGGAGCGGAAACTATCATTCGGTTCTTCTGATCCTTCTCCTATAATTGGAAAGGCCGCATTATCGAGTACCACATATCCCCTTGTCACCCAGTAAATGGGAGACCCCCAATTGGGATAGGTGAACTTATTGGGGTTTTGTGTATTCTGGGCAGCACTGTTTTTATCCTTGTATTCCCGGGGATATGCCCATAATATCATCGGTTTCTTTTCTCCCGGATCAGGCTCTTGTAATAGTAATTCGGGTACTCCGAAGGGGATTCGAGCCGCACAAGCAGCTGGTCTTTGGCCGGATCATAGTCCAGTAGCGTTTCTTTTTTCCCCTCTATACGGGACTCATACAAGCGCATTTTTTGCAGGGTTTTCAGATCCATGCGATCTACGAAAGGGAACTGGCCTTCCGGGGTGAACCCGGCCCCCAGTAAAAAAGCCCCTCCCTTCCTATCCAGGGCAAGTACCGGCATATGGAATTCATTCATAGCAGTCGCAAAGGAACCGGGATCACTATAGCTATCCTGGTAGTTTCGATCATTTAAGACCTCAGGTGTTTCCCCCGCATCGGACGGATTGAAGAGATAGGTACGGGTTCTTCGGGTATCCCACCAAAGATCCGTGGCTATAGCCTTGGTATCGGTACCCCAAAGGATTCCCCTGAATCGATGGGTGGTTTTCAGGATGGGTGTACCTTTTCCGTTGAAAGGAGCTTCGAGCAGAGATACCTCATCCCGGAAGGAAACTTCATTTGCGGGATCTCCGCCGTCCAGGGCTTCCACATACATAAGGGTAGCGGGTTTGTCATTCCTCCAGCTCAAATCCCGCATTCCGGTCCGTACGGCCATGAATCCCTTGGGAAGATCCTCGATCAGGGGAACCTCCAGAACAGTTTGGACAAGGGATCCCTCTGCGTTGTAAATATCCGTTTTGGAAGGAAAGCGATAATAGGGGACCAGATAGGAAAAAGGCTTTTCTACGGTAACGATCATCACGTACTGCCCGTCAGGGGAAAAACCAATACTCCTGTACATGGCCGCCCCTTTCCAGGGGGTTATGGTTCCTTCAAGATCAACCCTTTGCAGTTCTGACCTGGCCAGTTGTTCAAAATTGAAGGCGTCATCCGGGTTTTTGATCAGGTCCTGATAGGTGCGGTTTTGCGCCTTTTTACCATCATTCGTGGCAATTGTGGGGCCTGCGGGGATATTGTTTTGTCGGTCGGCCAGAGATTCACTGTCTTCGGGCAGCATTTTTACAAGGAGGGACTCGCTGTCCTTAAACCAGTTTGCCACGTCTCCCAGATTAGCATTGAGCACGGGGCCCGATAGCCTGCGTGCCCGGGCTTCCCCCAGGTCTACCACCCAAAGTTCCACTCCCTTTTCAGTAGTATGTGTCAGTGCCAGCTTCTTCTGGTCGGGAGCGAGGTTGAAATTCGCCAGTCTTGGCTTTTCAGGCAGACCGCTGACCTGCCTTGACTCAGGTTCCCCCGGTTTTTTTACCTGCAGGTTGTTATAATAGGTAGTGCGGCTTCCGATATTGGTAACCGGATTGATGCGCAATCCGGCCAGACGCATCTCCACTTCTGAAAGTTCAGTTATGGATTTATAGGGGCTCCTGTACATTAAGAGCATGAATTCACCAGTATCGGTGACCAGTACCCTGGGTGCCAGGGGAGCTTCAGCGAGTTTAAGAATGTCTTCTGGGGGCTCTTGATAGGTAAGTTGCTCCTGTCCGAAGACTGGAATCAGGAAACACAATAATGCAAAATAGACGAAATTTTTCATGAAACTGATCTTAAAATGTTGCGAGTGATAATTGGATTCTGAAGATAGTTCAAATTTCAGAAATAATAGGAAGCACTGAACCTGCCGTAATGGTGAACTTTGATGGTATATTTTAGGACAACTTCCCAAGAATCGGTACATTTAATATTCAGTTCGGGATAAAGCCAGCGAAATTCCGAACCCCAAAAAAACAGGTATAGCATGTATAATTCAAAGATTACAGGGCTCGGTTTTTATGTGCCGGACCATGTTGTGACCAATGAGGACCTTTCCACGCTCATGGATACCAGCGATGAATGGATTCAGGAACGCACCGGAATCAAGGAACGCCGTCGATAAGGATGAGATTGATTTTATCGTACTGGCAACACTGAGTCCCGATTACTACTTTCCGGGGCCGGGCGTACTGGTACAGCGGGATCTTGATATGCCTACAATTGGTGCCCTTGATATCCGGAATCAATGTTCCGGGTTCGTCTATGCTATTTCTCTGGCCGACCAGTACATAAAGACCGGGATGTACAGGAATATTCTTGTTATTGGTTCAGAGCTTCACTCCAGGGGGCTGGATATGACCACCCGCGGCCGTGGAGTCTCAGTAATTTTTGGGGATGGAGCCGGGGCTGCAGTCCTGAGCAGGGAAGAAGATCCGAAGAAAGGTATTCTATCCTCCCATCTCCACAGCGAGGGGCAGCACGCGGAGCAGCTCTCCCTGATTGCTCCCGGGATGGGGAAGCGGTGGGTGACAGACATCCTGAAAGATAATGACCCGGAGGATATTTCTTATTATCCTTATATGAACGGGCAGTTTGTTTTCAAGAATGCCGTGGTCCGTTTCAGCGAAGTGATCATGGAGGGATTGGCGGCCAACCAGTTGCAACCCTCCGATATAGATATGCTGATACCACACCAGGCCAATCTTAGGATCTCGCAGTTTGTACAAAAGAAATTCCGCCTTTCAGACGATCAGGTCTATAACAACATCATGCGATACGGCAATACCACTGCTGCCAGCATTCCTATTGCACTTACCGAAGCATGGGAAGAAGGTAAGATCAAAGAAGGCGATTTAGTTGTACTGGCAGCGTTTGGAAGTGGCTTTACCTGGGGAAGCGTAATTATTCGGTGGTAATTGAAGTAAGGATTCACTATGGCCAACCAATTGTCTTCACTAACGAAAAGGCTTATCGATTTCATCGGCAAACAGCCAATTTTCTTCGTAGCTACTGCCTTGAAGGAAGGCCGTATTAATCTTTCGCCCAAAGGAATGGATTCCCTCCGCGTCCTCGATCCGAAAACCCTGCTTTGGCTCAATCTCACAGGCAGTGGAAATGAAACCGCAACACACCTTCGGGAAGAACCGCGCATTACCCTGATGTGGTGTGCTTTTGAGGGGGACCCCCGGATACTCAGGGCATATGGTACTGCCCGAAGCTACCGGGAAGGCACCGATTTCTGGAAACGTCATATCGGGTTATTCCCAAACTATGCCGGCAGCCGTCAGTTGGTGGAAGTACAGGTTTCATCTGTACTGGTTTCCTGCGGGATGGGAGTGCCGCTGATGGAGTACCAGAAGGAGCGAGATATGTTGGAACCCTGGGCATCCGGATTGGGCACGGAGGGCATGCAAGCCTATCGGCAGACCAAGAATACCACAAGCCTGGATGGGCACCTCACCGATATCCCATTAAAAAAATAGGGAACCCCGGTCTTTTCAGTCAGGGTTCCCTTTGAGCAGTCGCCATAAGGTTAACCAACCAATCCCTTCTGGCATGAACTGCAACACATTGATTTTAGAAAAGCCCCCCGCTTCCCTCTTTGGTATTTTTGTCCCTCCTTTTTCGCTTCATCGCCTTGTTTTTTCCATTGCCAAAGCGATAGCCAAGCCCCACGAATACATTTTGACTTTCCCAATTGAACTCCCCGTTTTGCACAAAGGGCTGGTCCCCATCAAAGGCAAAGCGCATGGTATTGAAAACGTCGTTAAAATTGAGGCTCAGCGTACCCTTGCCCTGGGCAAAGCTGTAGCGTGCCCCCGTGTTAACAAAGTACATGGGCTTGGCCGTAAACTGGATAGTCCTGTTCTGGCCCCGGTAGAACCCAAATACCTGGAAGGAGAGTTTATCAGTGGCTTGAAATGTGTTGTTAACCCGCAGATTCCAGGCAGTGTTATCCACTTCGAGTTCCTCTACTATGATATCGTCAAGGGTGGCCTCGGAGTTATCGGTCAGAAGTTTTTCTGTCAGTCCGCGCTGGGTTTGCTGATAAAGATCGAAGCTGGCGTTGATACTCCACCATTTAATGGGTTTTAAGTTGGTTGAAACCTCGATGCCGAAGGCAGCAGTATCGTCAAAATTATCATAGGTCAGGATAATTCGATTCAGGTCTAGCCGGTCGATGTAAACGGCCCGGTTGATCTCGTCTTTGATTTTCCGGTAAAAAATGCCGGAGGTAATACTTCCGATCTCAAATCTATGGGTATAGTTGGCCTCGATGGAATTCGTGAATTGGGGCACCAGACTCGGATTCCCGAAAGAAGAGATCAGTGGCGTGGCAAATTCCCGTATAGGATTTACCTGTGATAATCCAGGCCGGTCAACCCTCCGGCTGTAACTGATCTGGTACTGGTTTTTCTCACTGGGTGTGAAGCTCAGAAAGCCTGACGGATAAAATTCAGTGTAGGCATCCGTAAAGGATCGTACCTGGTTGGTATCTGCTTCTACCTTGACGTCTTCTATGCGAACGCCGATCTGGAATGACCATTTAGAATAGTTACGGCCATAGGTTGCATAGGCAGAATAAATATCCATCCCATAAGTAAATTCAGTGCTTGGGGTAGGTATAAGCTCACCATCCGGATTATATGAGAGCCCTGTGGAATTGTAATCCACATCGGTCTCAAATAACCGTGCTTCCAGTCCTAATTCCAGTTTGGAAATCGAATCCAGGGGATTTACATAGTCCAGATTGGTGATGGTTTGCCGGCGTTCTGTATCCACAAAATCCTGGTAATCAGGTAATGGGGCAGTCCCGGTGGATTTAAATTCAGCATTTTGATCACTATCAAATCTGTTGAGGTCCACTTCCACTTCCAGATGGTGCCCCTCCTTTGGAAATTGCCATTTGTAGGCAAGGTTGTACTGTTGGTTGTGGTTGCTGCTGATATCTGATAATTCCTGGGCCGTGTTCCGATCCTCATCCGCGTTGTAGGTGACAATAGTAGTGCCATTGCCATTTCCGTCGAAGACATTCTGGTTGGTAAAAAATGAAATGGTATGGGAATCGTTCAGATAGAAATCCATTCCTGCTTTGTACAGGTAGGACTTGTTATTGTTGAAAAAATCAAACTCCTGCAATGAGTTTTCCGTTTCCCGAAAGATGAAGCCATCGTTCACATATTTTCCAATGTTGTTGCCATAGCTGCCATAGAGATTGAATTTTCCGTTCCGGTAATTCAGATCGACCGAACTGTTGAATTTAGCTTCGATCCCTTTGGTGAGTCCCATATTCGCATTACCATTGAATCCGATATTGGCGTTTTTGTGCAGGATGATATTGATAAGTCCGGTCGTACCGTCCGGATTATATTTGGCTGAAGGGTTCGTAATCAGCTCTATGGACTTAATGGAGGTGGAGGGGATTTGTCGCAGCAGTTGGTCTACAGGTACGTTTGTGAGTTTTCCATCGACCATGACACGCACATTCGTATTCCCCCGAAGGCTGAGTTCACCGGTCTGTTGGTTCACATTCAGGGAAGGGATATTGTTCATAATATCAGCAGCAGTCGCGCCGGTGGTAGTCAGGTCTTTTCCAACATTGACCACTTTGCGGTCGATCTTTTGCTCAATGGTGGTCCGTTCGGCTACCAATTCCACTTCGTTCAGCTCCGTGGATTCCTCTTCCAGGGTAATGGTACCCATACTGACTTTTTTGTCTTTTTTGGTAATATGGAAAGGAGTCGTGTGTGTTCTGTAGCCCATAAACTGCACTTCCAGGATATAGTTCCCCTCAGGCAGTTTTTCGATTATGAAAATTCCTTCTTCCGTAGTGATTCCCCCTGTGAGTGTATTCTGATCAGAAGCTTTTTTGATCACAATTGAGGCATAAGGTACAGGTTGCCCCAGTATTTTGTCGATTACCTTCCCGGTAACAACGCCATTCTTAAGATCGGGTTCGGTGCCGGAATGGGTAGCTCTTGCCAATGAAAGGGTAATCAGGCAAAAGCCCAATAGCAGGTTGGTTTTCATGACTGTTCGTTTTGATGATTGATTGATTGAT